>NZ_JAZDRH010000001.1:0-253358 GCF_047470865.1 Pseudomonas sp. F1_0610 | reverse complement strand
CGACGTTGATAGGCTGGGTGTGTAAGCGTTGTGAGGCGTTGAGCTAACCAGTACTAATTGCCCGTGAGGCTTGACCATATAACACCCAAACAATTTGGGTAGTTGAAAAGATACAACCAAAAGTTCTGTGAACTGCAAATACCTGATACTATACACATACCGAATCTGAGTTAGCGCCTAGCGAGAACTCGAAAAGAATTGCTTGACGAACATAGAGCATTGGAACCACCTGATCCCATCCCGAACTCAGAAGTGAAACGATGTATCGCCGATGGTAGTGTGGGGTCTCCCCATGTGAGAGTAGGTCACCGTCAAGCGCCTAAAACAAAATCCCAGCTTAGCAATAGGCTGGGATTTTTTTATGTTCATAAAAAATACTGAGGATCTTTGGTTTATTTTTAGATAAAAAGTTAGTGCCGCTAGGAATCAAGATTGCCTTTTGTTTGCTTAGCACGTACATTAATTCTTAAATGTTTGAGTAATGTTAGGGAATGATATGACGTTAGAGGAGCTATTTAATAATTTTCAGCTGTTATCTGAAAAAATTCCAGATCATCTTAGGTTAAGAATTCATAGATGTTTAAGTTGGTTAAAAAAGGCTGATCAATCTGAGGCTGACCTTGATATACGTTTTATAAGCTTATGGATTGCATTTAATGCCGCTTATGCTAAAGATAAGCTAAATATTACTTCACCGAGTGAGCGTTTAAGTTTTAGAGACTTTATTAGCCTAGTTAATAGGAAGGCACATCAAGAAATTAACTTGTTAGTTTGGAATAAGTACTCAGGCAGTATTCGCTTACTGCTCAATAATGAGTATATTTTTCAGCCATTCTGGAATTTTAAAAATAACTTAATTTCAGAACAGGAGTGGTTGGATGCATTTCAAGAGTCAAAAAGAAAAGCTAATATTTACTTGAGTAATCATGATTTAGAGTCAGTTTTAGCGGTTATTTTTGAACGTTTATATACATTACGCAACCAAATTTTTCACGGTGGTTCTACATATAATAGCAGTGCTAATCGTGAGCAATTAAAAGATGCATGTAATTTTTTAACTGATTGTTTGTATGTGTTTGTGGGCGTTATGCTAAAAACGCCAGAGTCAAAAGAGTGGGGACTTCCGTTTTATCCATACATTTCAGCCTAGTGTTTAGGCCATATACTAATGTTATTTATTATTGAGTAATACGTTTATGATGTTTTTTCAGTTGATGGGCACACAGGGTTGTCATCTATGTGAAGTAGCCGAGCAGATTTTAGCGCAATTGATAACTGCCAGTATAAGAGTAGAGTTAATTGATATTGCAGAAGAAACTCAGTATTTTGACGCCTATAGCTTAAGAATTCCTGTTTTAAAAAACTCACAGACAGGCGCTGAACTTAATTGGCCTTTTACTTTAGAACAAGCAAAAAACTTTATAAGTTCAACTTAGTTAGTCTATCTTTATTGGTTTTCTAGTCGTTGGGTGGCTTCTTTTAGTGCTTCAATGACAGCTTCTTTATTGGAAACATTGCCCGAATCTAAGTACAGAGAAAATCCCACTTGTTGATGCTCAAAATAAGAGAAGTTAGTTTCGGACTGCTGCTTAAAGCCTATTACTTCATAAGTGCGAATAGGGCGGCTGAAACCTCTTACAATAATTTCACCGCTGTCACGGCAAGTGATGTGATCTTTTACTAGCGAATAGGTTTCATAGGAAATTAATATAGAACCAGCGGAGGCAGCACTTTCAAGTCGACTGGCTAAGTTAACTTCGCGACCAATAATGGTGTAGTCCATGCGTGTTGCTGCGCCAAAGTTACCAACAGTACAAAAGCCTGTACTTAACCCCATTCGTACCTCTAATGGTTTTTCAATACCTTGCGCGCGCCATTTATCGCGCAAAGATTTCATTCGGTCACGCATTTCTATTGCCATAGAGACTGCTGCAATAGCATCTTTTTTAGTGCCTTTGCTATTAGGGTCACCGAAAAAAATCATGATGCAATCACCAACAAACTTATCAATGGTTCCACCATATTTAAGTGCTATTTTAGCCATTTCAGTAAAGTAGCTATTAAGTAAGTCGGTTAGCGCTTCGGCTTCAAGCTCCTCAGAGACAAGGGTGAATTCCTTTATGTCAGAGAAAAATATCGTTAATTTTTTACGTTGAGTTTCAAGTTTGACTGTTTTTTTACCTGAGAAAATCATTTGCCAGATTTGTGGTGATAGATACTTAGACAAGTTTCTGGCTAGGGCAGCTGCTTTTTCTTTTTCAATAGATAGTTTGCGTTGTACTTCTTGTAGATAAAAGCTTTGCAAGAAAATGTAATAACCATAGAGGGCTAAGTAGAGCGCTGTTAACGTAATTCCTACAACAGAAACTAGAAAAGGTGTGTCTAAGTCAAGAGGTACATCTAATACTAAGTAACCCAGTAAGTTGCCTAAGGCAAAGGATAGATACATAGTAGTTAAGCCATAGAATCCACGGCTTACAATAAAGTGAAAGGAAATCATTAATGCCATTATTAAAACAGGTACTACAGAAAACCCTGTAATTGAAACAATAAAGCCTGTTTGTAATAGTTCAAGCATGAAAATGACAGTGATGTTGCTGTCTTTGCGTAATATATAGCAAATGGCATTGAGTGCCTGTGGAAATAGCAAACAATATAATACGAAAAATAGTGAGTACTCAGGTAATGGTGAGCTGGTAAATTGGAAGGCTACCAACATGGACGCTAGTGTTAAATAGGCACCATAGCGCATGTTGTGCGTCCGCCGTGCAAGACTTGGCAGCTGGTTTATATTTTTCAGTAAGGATGATATTGGCATCTGATCCCTTAGATGAGCATCACGTATTGGTTAGCGACTGTTTGGCATTATAGTTCAATTATTAAAGAATTGATCAATATTTTGTTACTTTAACAACTCTAGCGTAAAATGTAACCCTGCTGATGTGATCAGTAACTATATAGTTAAATCTACTATGTCTAATCCATGTCTAACTTGCGGCGCTTGTTGCGCTCACTTTCGTGTTTCTTTTTTCTGGGGTGAATGCCAGTCTGCTGGCGGTACAGTGCCAGATGAGAAGGTTATTTCGATATCACCTACCTATGTTGCAATGCAGGGGACTACGGAAAAGCCGGCTCGATGTAGTTGTTTAATGGGGAATGTTGGTGAGGGCGTTCGCTGTACTATGTATGAGCAACGTTCTAGTACCTGTAGAGATTTTGAGGCTTCTTGGGAGTTTGGGCAGAAGAATCCGCATTGTGATCAGGCTCGAGCAGCTCATGGCTTACCTCCGATAGATCCACCACTTGAACCTAATTTATCACCTGATAAAGTGGCATAACTCTTTTTTCGATTGAGGTAGTTTTATATGCAAGCGATGGACTTACTTTTAACACGTACATCCTCAGCACGCTTGAGCGAACCTGCACCAACTGCAGAGCAACGCACCTTATTGTTTAAGGCAGCTATGAGAGCGCCTGATCATGGGTTGTTGCAACCATGGCGATTTATCTCTATTGAAGGTGAAGCGCGGAATAAGTTGAGCCAAATTTTCGCAGATGAGCTTATGCAGCAAGAGCCAGGTATAAGTACGGAAAAAATAGAAAAAACCAAAGGTTTATTACTGCGTGCCCCACTGGTGGTTGCTGTGATATTCACACCAAAACAGGATCATAAGGTAACCTCGTTAGACCAGTTATTAGCCGCAGGCTGTGCTGCTCATAGCATACTGCAGTCGGCTTTTGCACAAGGCTTAGGGGCTATTTGGCGTACAGGCGATATGATAAGTAGCCAAGCCGTTTTAACAGCGTTAGAACTGAAGCCTGAAGAAAAAATAGTAGGCTTTATCTATTTAGGGAATAATCTAACCACACCCAGAAGCGTTCCTGATGTTGATTTATCAAAATTTCTAACTAATTGGCGCTAAAAGGTAGCTTGATCTCTGCTAGTAGTCCGCCTTTTCCTGCATTTTTAAAGCTCAAAGTGCCATTATGCTGCTCAATGGCACGCCGAGCGATGGCTAATCCTAGACCATAACCTTGCGCATGTTGATTAGGCGCTCGAAAAAATGGCTCAGCCAATTTATCTAATAATTCAGGTGCAACCCCAGGCCCTTCATCTTGAATATGAATGAGCAGATGGCCTGCATCTAAAAATGCCCTGATTTCAATTGTTTTGTTTGTAGGGTTAAAACGTAAGGCATTGTTCAGTAAGTTATTTAATGCCTGCTCTAATAGTTGCTGGCAACCAGTAAAAGTTAAGTTTTTATCGCAGTTAATTTGAATGTTTTGTTCTGGTGCTAGTATCAGAGCATCCTCTTTCATGTGCTGAAAGAGTAAGTTTAGGTTTATAAGTTGCTTGTCTTCCACATGGTTATCAAGCCGGGCTAGGGCTAAAATCTCGCCAATTAGCGTATCAAGGCGGTCACACTCACGCTCTAACTTTGGCCACATATCATTAAGCTGTTGTTGCTCGGCGCGCTGAGCAAGTGCCATTGAAATTCGTAAGCGTGCTAAAGGCGAGCGTAGTTCGTGTGAGACATCACGCAGAAGTTGTTTTTGTTGGGCTAATGTTGTCTGAAGACGCATTCCCATAGCGTTAAAATCACGTGCTAAAACTCCCAGTTCATCCGCTCGGTAAGTTAAAGATTGCAAACCTGCTTGCTGATAGCTTGATTGTCCAAGCTCATGTACAGCATGGCGTAATTTATTAATAGGGCGTGTGATTGAGGTGGTTAACCAAAAGCTAACACTGATGAGAACTAAAAAAGCGATAGTTGCCAGACTGGCTGGAATAATCCAGTTTCCGCGCTGCCATGCACTAATTTGTTCATTTGGTAGCCGATATACAAAAAGATATTCTTGTCCAGTATTAGAACTAACTTCCTGTGTAATACGAAGCCAGCGCCCTCTATGCATGCCATGTCCGTGTCCACGGCTATTATCAATAGATACAGGACGGCTGTTGATATCAAAAACCTGTGTTTCTAAGTTAAATTGTTTTCGCCGTTGCTGCAGTAGGGCGCGAGCAGCGCGCTCATCACCTGACTCATAATACGCTAACCATGTTGTGGTTAAGCGGTTAAAGGCAGGATGACTATTGAGTAACCATTGTTCTGTATTAAATATTTGTGCAATGGCAAAGGTTAAGCCAATAACTAAAACTAGGGCTAAACAAAATGCAGCAAAAACTCTCCAAAATAATGTACGCATAGTTTAGCCCTAGATATTTATTATTTAGCTGAGGTCGTACTCGCAGAATTAGCTTGACGATTCATTTGAGTTTGTAGTTTGTCAAATTCAGCCTGTTGCTCTATGGTTAAAATTGCGCGTAACTTTTCCTGGGTTTCAGTACGGATCTTTTGCTTTTCATCCAGCATTGATTGGCGCTGTTCTTGGCTTAATTTAGGTATGTATTTATCACGAACTGCTTGGTGTTTTTCAACGCTTGATTGAATTTCTTTATCAAAGGCAGCTTGTTGTTCGGGCGTTAAGTTTAAGTTAGAAAAATGGGGGTGTTGGCTATTCATACGATGGTTACCACGATGACCTTGCCCATAATGTGTACTGCGATAGTTTTGGCGATCTTGCATGCGTTGCATATTATCAATACGACGCTGGGACGTAATTTTATCAAATTCAACTTTTTGCTCAGCGTTTAGTACTTCACGCATACGCTGATGAGCAGCAGTGCTTTGCTGCATATGTTCAGCACGCATTTTTTGACGTTGTTGCTCTGTCATAGGATGCGTATATTGGCTACGAATATGTTGGTGCTGAGCTCTATTGGCTTGCATTTCTTTATTGAAAGCTGCTTCTTGTTCTGGGGTTAAATTTAAGCTGTTAAACATTGTTTGGCGGTGATTTTGGTAACGAGCTTGACCTTTATTATGCCAGTCGCTGCGGTGTTTTCCTTGCATGTTTATTGAGTTGCATGCAGCACCATCATTCATACAAGCATTATGCTGTGATGAGTGCCCCATCATAGGTTGGGCCATGCCTGACAAGGGTAAAAGGCTAGCAATAGCTAAAGCGATAATTGAAGTACGCATGGTTAAATCCTCTTGCTTAGAATCATTTCGTGGCTAAGAGTATGGCGAAGTAAAGGTCAAGTGCTGTCAGCTAGATGTAAAGCTTGTGTAAAGATTACCTACTGTAGAAATAGCCGCGACCTCGCAGCACTGCAATACGCGCTGACCCATCTTTATGTGGGCCTAGTTTTTTACGCAAGTTACTGACATGCATATCTAGGCTGCGATCATATAATGTTAATTTGCGTTCAAGAGCATGCAATGATAGTCGCTGCTTATCAATAATATCCCCTGGATGTTCAAGTAAGGCTTCTAGCAGGCGTCCTTCTGAGACTGTTAGGCTAATTTCTTCTTCATTAATGTATACCAAGCCGCGGGAGGGAATAAAAAGCAAATCATCTATTTCGATTTTTTTATGTTCTTGTGTAGTCGTTGTTGTTGAGCTACGTCGTAACAAAGCGCGTAAACGAGCGGTGAGTTCTCTTGGGTCACAAGGTTTTGCCATGTAATCGTCAGCACCCAGTTCTAAACCTAAGGTCCGGTCTAAAGGTTCGCCACGAGCAGAAAGCATTAATATAGGAAGTTGCGCATAGTTTTTGCGTAAATTTCGTAATAGCTCAAGCCCACTACCATCAGGCAGCATAACATCAAGAATGGTGATGTCTGGCTGAAATTTTAATAATTGCTGTTGCGCACTTTGCGTATCATGACAGCAGCTCACTTGAAAGCCTTCTTGTGTAAGCCAATGGCTCAAAAGCTCGCACAGTTCAATATCATCATCAACAAGAAGAACACTATTCATAAGCTATGGAAAAACTTGTTTGAAGGGTTTAACCTGCACGTGAGCATACACATTGGCTTCGCAGTACGGGTCATCGTTTGCCCACTGCTGTGCAGCGGCTAATGATGTAAACTCTGCAACGACTAAACTGCCAGTAAAACCAGCAGCACCAGGGTTATCACTGTCAATTGCGGGGTGAGGACCAGCGAGTACTAAGCGACCTGCCTCTTGTAGGGCTTGTAGTCGAGCCAAGTGTGCAGGCCGTGCAGCTAAGCGATGTTCTAGTGTATTTGGGTTGTCAGTAGCAATAATGGCATACAGCATCATTAGCGTTAGTCCTCTTTATTTTCTTGTTTAGGTGGCTCTTGAATATGACGCGCCATATAAACTCCTTGAGCAATCATAAACACAATCGTCATAGCCAAGCTGCCAAAAACCTTGAAATCTACCCAGATTGAGGGAAAAGTAAAGGCAACAAATAAGTTTGCAGCACCGCTGAAAATAAAGAAAATTGTCCATGCAATATTTAGCTTGTACCAAACAGCATCTGGCAGATTAATGGCGTGTCCCATCATTCGCTTAATGAGTGGCGTTTTCCCCGCTACAAATAAGCTGCCTAAGAAAATAAGTGCAAAGATCCAGTTAACAATAGGGGCTTTCCATTTCAAGAAAGTCTCACTATGAAACGCAATAGTTAGACCACCAAAAAATAAACAAGCGACTAATGTAATAACTTGATTACGTTCTAAGCGTTTTTGTTTTATCCATAAAGCCCCGTATACCAGTAATGAGCTGGCAATTAAGACCTCTGTTGCGCTAAAAATACCGCCCAGTTGAAAGCTATAACCCAATAGATCAACTGTACGAGGATCTAATTTGAAAACAATGAAGAATAGAATAAGCGGAATAAAATCAATAAACTGTTTCACGATGCAAGTCATTTAGTGTGGAAAAGGGCATAATAGCATTCTTAGTCTTTAGCGAAAGCCTTTTAGTTCATGGATATTGATTTACATTGTCATAGTACAGCTTCTGATGGTGTGCTAACGCCAGATAGCTTAGTGCTACGCGCTTATGAAAAAGGTGTTAAAGTCCTGGCCTTAACCGACCATGATACGGTTGAAGGGCTTGCTCTTGCACGTGATACGGCTAATAAATTAGGTATTCAACTGATAAATGGCATAGAGTTTTCAGCCACCCATCTGGGGGCTACAGTCCATATCTTAGGCTATGACTTTAGGTTGAATGATCCAGCCATTCTTTCAGCCTGTGAAAGATTAAAGCAAGCGCGCTGGAGTAGGGCAATAGAGATAGCTGAGCGTTTAGCTAAAAAAGGTATGGGTAATGCATTAGAAGGTGCTATAGCAGTGCAAGCAGAGCGAGGTGAGAGTGAGAATGCTCCAGCACGTCCTCATTTTGCACAGTTTTTAGTCAATCAAGGTTATGTTAAAGACTTTTCTGAGGCATTTAGAAAATGGCTAGGTGCCGGGAAAGTAGGTGACGTTAAACAACATTGGCCTTGTATGGAGCAAGTGCTAGAAACTTTGCATCAAGCTAATGCTTGGATTAGCCTAGCTCATCCTTATCAGTATAATTTTACTCGAACCAAACGTCGGCGGTTAGTGAGTGACTTTGCTGCATTAGGTGGACATGCTCTTGAGGTCTCTAATGGGATGCAGCCAGCTGAAGAAGTGGGTGTATTATCTATTTTAGCACGAGAGTTTCAACTGATGGGAAGTGCAGGTAGCGATTTTCACTTACCTAAGCCGTGGTCAGAATTAGGCGTTTATCGGCCATTTGCAAATGATTTGCCTGCATTATGGCAAAACTTTCAATGCTGATTAGTACGCTGTAAAAGGAGTAGTTAATATGGGACAGTTTTTCCAGATACATGCTGAAACCCCCCAGCCACGCCTTATTCGACAAGTAATTGAGGTGATTCAAAAGGGCGGTGTTATTATCTATCCTACCGATTCATCTTATGCATTGGGCTGCCGTGTAGGTGATAAAACGGCGGTTGATCGTATTCGGCGCCTGCGCCGCTTGGATGATAAACATAACTTTACATTAATTTGCCGTGATTTATCTGAGTTAGGCTTGTATGCCAAGGTAGATACAGTAGCGTTTCGTTTGCTAAAAGCGCATACACCAGGCCCTTACACTTATATTTTAAATGCTACACGCGAAGTTCCACGCATTCTTATGCATCCTAAACGTCGTACTATAGGTTTGCGTGTGCCTAACAACCCTATCGCTCAAGCTATTTTAAACGAGCTAGGTGAACCCTTATTAAGTGTTAGTTTAATTTTGCCAGATCATGATGAGCCGCTGAATGATCCTTATGAAATACGAGATGTATTAGAGAATCAGGTTGATTTAATTATTGATGGCGGTTATTGCAGTCTAGAGCCTTCTACTGTGATTAGCATGGTTGACGACACTATCGAAATTTTACGTGTAGGCTGCGGTGATCCTACGCCTTTTGAACAGGATGCATGACGTTGGAGCAGGGAGCTAATTCAGAACAACTACAGCTTCCTTTGGCGTTGGTCTATGGCGAAGCAGTCACTGAGCTGCCTTTAGATCTCTATATTCCGCCAGATGCGCTTGAAGTTTTTCTTGAGGCCTTTGAAGGACCACTTGATTTATTGCTATACCTTATTCGTAAGCAAAATATTAATATTTTAGATATTCCTGTTGCTCAAATTACCCAGCAATATATGGGATATGTTGAGTTAATGAAAACTGTACGCCTTGAGCTAGCGGCTGAGTACTTGGTAATGGCTGCGATGCTGGCAGAAATTAAATCACGTATGTTATTGCCTCGTTCAGAAGAAGTTATAGATGAGGAAGAAGATCCGCGCGCAGAATTGATTAGGCGTCTACAAGAATACGAGCGTTTTAAACAGGCTGCTGAAGATTTAGATGATCTACCACGTTTAGAGCGAGATATTGTGCTTGCACAAGCCGACTTGCCTCAATTTAAAACTGAAAAGCGCTTTCCTCAGGTTGAGTTACAAGAGGTCTTGCTAGCTATGGCCGAAGTATTAAAGCGCAGTGCTTTATTTGAAAGCCATCAAGTTGAACGGGAAACCTTATCAACACGCGAACGTATGAGCTTAATTTTAGAGCGCCTAAAAGATAAAAAATTTGTACCCTTTGGCCAATTATTTACGCTAGAAGAAGGGCGTTTAGGCGTAGTTGTTACTTTCATGGCAATACTTGAGCTTACAAAAGAAGCATTAATAGAATTAGTGCAAAATGAAGCGTGCAGCGCTATTCATGTACGCATGAGAACAAATGATGATTAGTCCACGACAACTTTCCTGTGCCTTAGAAGCTATTTTGCTGGCTAGCAACAAAGCCTTGAGTCTAGATCAATTGCATGAGCTTTTTGTTGATGAGGTAGAAACTCCAAGCAAAGAGCAATTAGAACAGGCTTTAAACATACTAGAAAAAGACTGCGCTAAGCGTGCAATAGAACTTAAACAAGTTGCTAGTGGTTATCGCTTACAGATACGAATGGAACATGCAAAATGGGCACATCGATTATTTGAAGAAAAACCTCCCAAATATTCACGTGCTATGTTAGAAACTTTGGCCTTAATTGCTTATCGCCAACCTATAACACGTGGTGAAATTGAGGATGTACGTGGTGTAAGTATTAACAGCCAGATTATTAAAAGTTTACTAGAGCGCGATTGGATTCGTGTTGTAGGCTATCGAGATGTGCCAGGACGACCTGAAATGCTGGCTACAACAAAAACATTTTTAGATTATTTTAATTTAAAGACATTAGATGAGCTGCCAGATCTTATTCATCTACAAAGCATGTTTGAAGAAGCTAATGAAACCACGTCAAAAGTTGTAGAACCTACTTCAACATTAAACAAGTTGGCTGATGACAAACCTATTCCTGACGATCTACAAGCGCGAGCCAATGCAGCACTTTTAGCCGCAGGAGCAGAAATAGAATTATCGGAGAATGAAGAATCAACCAGCTTTCGTAGTTTATTAGCTGAACTTGATAGCATGGAAGACGGATTAATCACTGAATTTACTGATATGGAAAACGAAATAGAACTAACAACTAATTTAGAAGATACTAGTTCTAGCTAAATTAAAATAGAGAGTGTTTAAAGTGATTAAATTTACTAAGGTTTATTATAAAAACTTTGGCTATGAATTATATTTTGCAAGTGGCGAAGGTTATATTCGTGAGAACGGAAGTTATATTTTTAAGACAATTTATAAAAATAAAAAAGTTGAAGTCATACTAGAAACTGGGCAACAGTATTATTATATAGATAATATGCCAGCAGCTAATTGCCCTATGCCAAACTACACCATAAAAGATGTTCTAATAGATAACCAAAAAGTAAGCTTGGATATAATTTATGATGCTTATGTAGAAGCTGGCAGGCGTACTCCAGCAGAAGGGTATCTAAGGGATTTTGACCTTTACGAGGAGATACAAAATTTAACTTCATCGTGTAATATTGAAACAAATCCTAAACACTATTTGTTCAATATTGAAATTTTAACCAATACTGAAAAAGAGAGGACTTTAGAGAGATTAACCTATGATGAGCTCATCTCTATCTCAAAAGAGTTTAAAATTACTGACATTTTTTTAATGATTGAATTTAACCAAATTCATTATGAAAACTATGGATTCGACCTTCATTTTACTGGTTGCAATTATGATAGAGATTATATTCGAGAAAATGGTCGTTATATTTTTCAGAGTTACTACAAACGTAATAACATTGAAGTAACTCTTGAAACAGGTCAAGAGTTCTATAGGCAAAGTTCAGATAACCCTATACCTGAATATCAAGTAAAGGAAATTTTTTTAAATTATAAAAAAATTGAGCTAAGTACAATATACTCAACTTATATTGAGTCTGGGGTACGAGAAGCTCCAGTTGATTATATAGGGGATTTTGAA
This sequence comes from Pseudomonas sp. F1_0610, assembly GCF_047470865.1. NCBI lineage: Bacteria > Pseudomonadati > Pseudomonadota > Gammaproteobacteria > Pseudomonadales > Pseudomonadaceae > Pseudomonas > Pseudomonas sp. F1_0610. The sequence goes on along the minus strand of NZ_JAZDRH010000001.1, from coordinate 241,600 downwards.
CTATACATGGCGATTCAAAATCTCACTAATTACTGTTTGATTGAAAGCCAACCTCAAAAATATTTATTTAACATTGAAATTCTAAATAGTGATGGCATTGTTTGTAATAGCTTAACCGCTGTTAACTACAACACAATTTTAGAGAATATCAGATCGGATCAGGATGTTAGAGTCTTTTAGAGGTGTATCTAGGCTGTTGAAATCTTGTAAACCTTAAATCTGTAGATCATTGTCTGACGGAGATACTAGGTTTTGGACGTGGATTTAAAATAAAGCCTGTATGCCATAATAGGTTGTCGTTATGTTGAATCTGCGTAGTAAAATCGCTTCACACGGAGCAGATTTAATATAACGGCGATTATGGCAATACAGTTATCTAGTATCCCACCTGATTTAATTCGTAGCTGTGAGCTTCTTACAGGGCGTTTGCAGCTTGATGCTGTCTTGCATGTCCTTTCTGATTATCCACGGCTTATAGCTGATTTGCGCAAAGCTAATGCGCTTTTGCATGACTTCGATAATGAATCAAAAGAGCTTGATCTTATTGTTGATCGTTTGCGTTTAATTGCTTTCGCTATTAATGAATTATAATCATGTTAAAACCGACGAACGGCATAGTATTGTTACAAGTAACTCTTTACGTTACAAGTAACGAATAGTATAATTAACTCAACAAAACAGGAGAGTTAATCATGACTACAACAGCTAAAAAACCAATGACTAGCGCAGAACGTATTGCTAAATTTCGGAGTGAACAAAAGCAACTAGGTCGCAAACAAGTTAATGTTTTTATGACTGATGAAGAAAAAGAGCTTGTGCTTCAGTATTTGGATAAGTTGAGAGGTGACTATTCGGGTGAAGCTGATTTGCTAGTTGTTAATTCTAGTCATAAGCCTGTGGTTGATGAGATTCAGCGTATTTTGAGTTATCCAGCAACTAATCCAGCAATTAAAAGTGTCGATGTTTCTTTGATTTATCGCCTAAATTGTTACAATACTGTTTTAAATAGCAATCCAGTTGCGACTATTAATTTAGCTGGCCAACGCTTTAAGCACCTAAACTACGATTAATGTTACAAGTAACAAGACAAGTTACAAGTAACTTTAAGGACACTTGGATTTAACAGATTTTTACATAAGGCTTTGTTATCGCTAGATTTTCAGTCAACACGACCTCGCCTTTTCCCTAATTACTTTTACGTCATTTCAATCATCACAAATCTTTCAACACAATTCGCACACGAACCGAGTTGAGCGGGCGAGTAGCTTTAGCTGCTCGGGCGTGATTTATCTCGGCGTTAGTGACCGCTTGCGGGCGCTTACGTTGTGTTCTACTCAGGATCAGCCGAACTTAAGCTTTCCAGCCATTATTGATATTACGACAAGCCAGAATAATGATGACGTTAATGCAAGGGCCATAAAGCCAATGTAGATTCCTAGTGCTATTTCATAAGCTAGTCGCCTTTCTTTTTTGTAATGTTTTTGTGCTCTTGGCTCTGCTCTTAAATCGTCCATAACTCAACTTTTTTTTAGCGGCTAAAATTTTGCAAAAGTGGGGGAACTGTAACACCCCCACGAGTGTACGCAGTTGAGTACAAAGTAAGTACTCTTGCGGAGCTGATTATTGCGCTCTCATTGCGTCTTGTTCAAGTCCTAGTATCAAACCTCTTAATGCTGTTCTTGCTACCAATTGTTGTTCTAATGGGAGGTCTTGAATTCTTCGTATTGTAAACTCTAAGTCTTTTGATAGTGGTTGTTCTCCGTCCTTGAGTATCTCATCAGTTGTAACATCTAGCACTTGGGCGAAAATCAATATTTTATCTGCTGATTGGTCTTTTTTAGGTATTCGTATTTTCTTGTCTGCGTAGGTGATTTATGGAAGCTTTAAACAAGTTTTTTAATGCTATAGCTGAGTTTTTTGGCAAGATATTTGATTGGCTTAATGAAGCTTATGAGTCAATTATTAATTTTTTTAAAGAGTTGCCAGAGTGGATTTTTTCAGAGTTTGCGGATGGTGTTGTCGAGTTTTTTAACGCTATTCCCGTACCTGATTTTTTCAAAGATGCTGGTAGTGCGTTTTCTAACATTTCAGGTGATATCGCTTATTTTGCTGAACCTTTCGCTATTGGTTTTGGTGTCACTGTGATTCTTGCGGCTTACTTGCTTCGTTTTATTCTTCGTCGCATTCCGTTTATTGGGTGATTTATGGCTATTCATGCTTATACAGGGTTGCCTGGTCACGGTAAAAGTTATGGTGTTGTTGAGCACGTAATAATTCCAAGTCTTAAGCAAGATAGGCTTGTTATTACTAATATTCCGCTTGATGCTGATGCGCTTTTGATGGACTTCGGTGGCAATATTCGGCAGTTGCCAAATGACTGGTTTGAAGCATCTGATCTTGCGCAGTTTGCAGAAAACGGCTGCGTGTTCGTACTGGATGAGCTTTGGCGTCGGTGGCCAGCAGGTTTGCGTGACGATCAAGCGCCTTTTGCTGATAAGGAGTTATTAGCAGAGCATAGGCATAAAGTAGATGACAAAGGGCGCTCGATGCGCATTGTTTTTGTTACGCAAGATTTAAGTCAGATCTCAAGTTTTGCGCGAGCGCTTATAGAGACTACTTTTCGGATCTCTAAGATAAGCAAAAGTAATTATCGCGTTGATATTTACACGGGTGCTGTTACTGGGCATAGACCTCCTAAAACGGCTTTGCTACGTAAAAGTTTTGGTAGGTTTAAGGATTCTATTTTTCCTTATTATAAAAGCGCTACTAAATCTGAGACGGGCAATGTAGGCGATGAAAGTACGGCAGACGGTCGCGTTTCTGTGCTCAGAAGCTTTAGTCTCTGGGCATCTATCATTATGTCTGTTGTTTTCTTACTTTTTGGTGTTTGGGGTGTTCTTCGTTTCTTTTCATCAGCGCCAGAACCTGAGTCTGTTCAAGTTGTAGATGATAGAAATCAGTCAGCTTTGTCGGCTCTCAAAGGCGATGATTTATCTGTTAAACCTGTGACTGTTGAAAAGCCAAAGACTAAGCCAGTTATCAAAAACGAACCTGTAATTTCTTCTATTTGGCGCGTTTCAGGCTTTGTTGCTATGGGCGATAATGTTAAAGGTAAAAATGAGCGTGTTGCGCTTGTTAATGATGCTGGCCGTACTCGTTTTGTGCCGTTTTCAATGTGCAAGTATATGGACGGTGGCATAGATATTTATTGTGATGTTGACGGTGAGCGCATTACAGCATTTAGTGGTCGTGCTGCTATGACTACCGTTTATGATAAAACGCCTGTGTCAATGAATTAAAAGAGCGTTTCTTGTGTCCGCTTTTGTGAACGTAGAGAACAAATCGGACACAAGAATAGCGATTGATTGTGTGCATGTTTTTAGTGATGATTGACGTGGATTTAAAATAAAGCGTGTATGCCATAATAGATATTATGTTAAATTACACTTGTACTATAATTACTTACCTCTAGCGCCTTACTCAATCCTCTTCTTGCGTATCATCGTCTAAAAGATGCTTTAGCATTTGCTCATGCCTATTGAGGAAACTCTTAGTAATGACATAGTGTTCAGTATCCTCATATTCAATGGGCTCTATACCCGTATCAGAAAAGCTATATATTTTGGCATCAGGATAAGCTAACAATATGGGTGAATGCGTAGCAATAATAAATTGCGAGTCATTTTTAACTAAATTATGAATGGCCTGCAGTGCGGCTAATTGACGTGTTGGGGACAAGGCTGCTTCTGGTTCATCCATTAAGTATAAGCCCCTTCCTTTAAGTTTTACTAATAGTGTAGCCATAAAAGACTCACCATGTGATTGCGCATGCAGTGATTTGTTTGAATAAGAAGTGTGATAACCTGTATTATCCATAAAGGTTGCGAGGTTGTAGAAACTTTCGGCTCGCAAAAAGAACCAGTCTTTAGGATATTTAAAACTTCTGACCGTCTTAATATATTTATTTAATTCAGAGTGAGATTTCTTTGTTGAAAAGAGAGATTGTTTTGTTCCGCCCTCTGCGTTAAGCCCTAGCGCAACAGCTATTGCTTCTAGTAGCGTTGATTTTCCGCTACCATTCTCACCTACAAAAAATGTAATTTTAGGATGAAATTTTAATGAGGTTATTTTATTTATTGAAGGGATATTAAATGGATAGTCATCATAAGCAGTAATTTTTCTTTTTTTTAGTTCGATTTCTCTCAAATAAGGCAGCGCTTTCATTGTCATTGAGTTAGTCCTGAAATTATCTTATTTCTATTTTTAGCACGCAGGATGAGCTATTTTTCCAACAAAATTATGCTTAATCTATCAGATAATATGTTCATGTGTCAGCCGTTTTATTGACCAAAGTAGATAAAATACCAAAAAACGCTAAGTATGTTTAAGATAGTTTTAAGCCCCCCTTATTACCAGCAGGTAGCTTGGTCGCCAACGCCTGTATAGCTCTTTTCAGAGAGCGAATTTAATATGAAGCTGCCGCACTCAGTATCATCAAATAAATTTTCTGCTGTTAAAGTAAATGTTTTTTCATCTTTGCTTAAGTCTATACTTATTTTATATTTATTGTTCTCTGTGGTTTCAGTAACATTTAGCTTATCTAGCCCTGTATATTTATAATTTTGCATATAATAGCGCTCTTGCTTGGCTTGTATATCCAGCAAGGCAGAACGCCCTTCTGATCTATAACCTTTTTTTAGGTAATTACTATAGGATGGATAAGCCAATGATGATAAAACTGCAAGAATTACGACCACTACCATAATTTCAATTAAAGTAAAGCCAGCTACCTTTTTCATTTCAATATCCTTATGTAGCTTTAGTTATTTAATCCAACAAAAAAATTGGCAACTATTGATTGTACTGTATAGAGATCGCGTTCCTCTGCTTTACCATTGACTAGATAATAGTAGGTTCCTGCCCCCTCTAATTGATCACTCCATTCCACACTGCCGCTGTTTTCAAATGAAACCAAGTATGAATTGAAAGAAGCTTTCATTGTATTTTCGTTATTTTCTACAGCTTGCCATATAACATCAACACTATTGGGATTTAAATAGAATTTTTTTAGTTGTTCAGGGTCGGTAAATTCAGGAACTAAACAGGGTATATTTAGCTCTAGTTTAGTATTAAAGTTTGAAGTACAGTTTGACGCTAAGAGATCATCAATTTTTTCTCTATTTCTTAAACTTCCAAATAAGCGCATTTCCCCTTCACGTAATGCAATGTCAGCACTGTTTTTTAGTTGTTCAGTAATTAAACGGTTATTTGTTATTTTATTTTGCAAATAAACATCTTTAAATCCTGCAACCGTTAACACTGTTAAGATAATGAGAATGACTAAGGTAATAAGTAAAACGCTGCCTTTTTCTGATTTCATGGCATTATTCCTCTTAGAACATAGGTTGCATTAACAATTTCGTAGATTTGTTTTTTATCTTTTTCTAGTGCTTTGGTTGTGCTTTTTTGTTCTTTCCATAGATTTAAAATACCTTCAGATTTTGTATCAGCCACATTTTCCTTACTGCTCACTAATAATGAGTAGCGGATAGAACGTACAAGGTTGTTGGGTTTTCCTTTCCATTCGCTAACCGGTGTATAAATATCAACTTTTTTATCATATTGATGAGCGACACTTTGTGCCCAACCAAACTCTAGTGTTGCATCGGCTATATGGTCGAGTATTTCTATACGACCTACTGTTGTTTTAGGGTTTAGATTCGAACACCAAATACTACCCTGGTTTTTGTTGGCATCTTGAGTGTATTCAAAAGCCAGTACTACTAGATCATTAGCCGAAGGCGCTGCAAAAGGCAAATCACTACTTTCTGCAAATTTTACCTTCTCCCCTAAGCAATCTAGCTCTTCTGAGGATAAGGCTTGATAGCGTATGCAAAAACCGTTACCACCCTGTAAGTTTGTGGCTACTGCTTGTTCATCGAAGTCACAGGTATAGTTAAAACTAGAACCTTTTTTGCCCTCGTATGTGGCTTGGGGAAAAGATTTCTCCATTGATGCATCAACAGTGCGTCTAAAGCCTGCTTTGTAAATCCAGCGGTTTAGTGTTGTTTGCGCAAAGTTAGCTGTGTCATTAACACGCATAACAGAGCGCTCGAAAGCATAACTACGCTTATAATTAAGATAAATCTGTGTAATGCCTAATATTAAGAATGAGCTTAATAGTAGTGTAATCATTATCTCAATTAAGCTGATACCCTGGCTATATTTTCTCATATTTCAGCACTCGTTATGAAATAGCATTTTTCTGGGTTGCTCGTATCTTCTGAATAGCAGTCATAGCTACCACTAGAGTTTGTTGTAGATTCCCAGAATAAAGTAACTTTAATAATATTACGGCTAGGTACTATTTTTATTGAGGTGTCTGTTATTCCAGACACCTCTGCCTTGATATTCCAGCAAGCCAGCTTAACGGCGATATCATCTTCTGTGCTCGCTTGGGTTGTGCTCGTACAGTCCTGAGTTACTTTCTTGATTTTACCATCTTCCCAAAATGGCGTTTTCTCTTTTAGGTCATGATAATAAAGTGCGTTAGGAATACTTTTCTCATAGACCAAGTTTTTATATGAGCGTACCAAGTCGACATACTCACCTGTAAGATCCATAGCTACATTATATTTATTGTTTTCTACTAGGTAACCAACACTTCTTGATTGCATCACTAATAGACCTAGCAAGCTAACAGCTAATAATATAATGGCTATCAATATCTCAAGTAGACTAAATCCTTTCGTTTTCATAGAGGTTACCTAATAGAGTTTTCCATATCTAAGATATATTGCTCTTTATTTAACTCATAATCAGTTAAATTGGCTTCCCGTATTTGAGGTGAACGTGGATAAATGGTTATGGAGTAAATAGTTTTTAGCCCTGTCTGTTTTGCCCCATACACAGCTACATCGTCACCAATAGCTAACTGACTTATTTGTTCTTGGTGCTCTGTAATGACTTTGTTAGGTAAGAAAAACTCTACACCCGATAACTCTAAGTGGTTTTTTGCAATATCCAGTTTGGTGACTGTGCCTACGACTTCAAACTCGCTGGCATAAGCCTGGCCAACTAAAGCGCAGAAGGATAAAGCTAGACTGAGCAAGATTTTGCTTTTGATAGAAGTAATCATTCTACTTTTCTCCAAGTTTGACGACCAGATTCACCTAAATTTAAGTCAAAGCATGCTTCGGCTGAACAAACAACGGGCCCCTTTTCACTCATGCTTAAGTTAAGACCACCTGTACCATCATGACGAGTTCCGCTGACATAAAGGCCATTAACTTTCTCTGGGCTATTAACGAAGATGGGGTATTTCAGCGCACTACCTGTTGCTGGGTCAAATGCATACAAGCGGCTTTCTAAACCAGACGCACAAGAGTTAGAGTCGGGTAATAATGTTTGCACTACAATAGCCTTACCGACACTAATTGGGTTATATACAACCATCTCACGGTCTGTTTTATTTAATGTAATGCGCCATCCTTTGTGCTTTTCTTTGCTTGAAGTATAGTAGCGATTATTGTGCCATCTGGCCCAATTCACAGGATTTTGTGTAATGGTGATCGCTTCCTTGTTGTTTTGAGGAGAATTTTGAATAACTTCTTGCTCAGCTAAGTCTTTAGGATAGATGCGACCAGGGTAAGTACCTTTAGCTTTAGTGAGTGGATCCCAAATGCCATAGATATCTTGAACCATATCAGGGCTTTTATCTGCGTCAGCAATGTAGCGGCCAGTACCGAAAATTACGATATAACCAGGTTGAGTTGGGTGGCGTACAACTAATGGTGCGGTAGTAATTGACTGACCAACATTTTTCCTATCTTCTTTAGAGATGGCTCTAAATAAAGGCGTATGGTTGTGAGTCTTTTTAGGGTCTGTAGTTAAATCAAAGCGCCATAAGTTACCCTGTAAGTCACCTGCGTAAGCGACATCAGCTATACCATTACCTTGTAAGGAAACAATTTTTGGTGTTGATAGCCCGTTTTCGCTTATTTCGTTATCATTTTTCCGATGCGCCAGATATTCGCGCTCTAGTTTTCCGGTTTCAGCGTCTAAGACAAATAAGCTGGCATAGCCTTTAATTGAGGCCACATCAATTGAGGCTGGCCCATTGCCAAAAACAACTTTCCATTTGCCATCATTAAAGCGTACAACGCTTGGCACTGAATAGGTGTAACCTAAACGTCCAGTTGTTGTCGCAAAGTCAACACTATCTAAGTCCCACAACAGTTCAATTTTGGTAGGGTTTGTAATATCTAGTGCAAAAATACCTTTACCGCCAGCACCTAAGGTACCAACTAAAATAGTACGCCAGCCATTACTTGAGTACACATCAGCTACTGTTAGTTGTCCATCTACATAGTATCTATGTTTTTTCTCACCATAGTTAACTGATGTTAGTTCATTTAAATAAGGAATAACGGCTTTAGGTATATAGGCAAAGGTTTCTATGCCTGTCTCAGCATTTATTGCATGCAGCATGCCATCGTTAGCGCCAACATAAATATAACGAGGGCGTTTTTTCTTTTCTTCATAGAATGCACGGTATTCAGCTTGTTCTGCTGCACTCCAAGTGATACTACGAATTAGATAACGAGCATCTTTAACAGCCACAGGTTTTGAGTTAAGGATATCGCCCAATAAATGTTCGCGGGCTGCAAATATTTTGCCGTCTGCATAGGTTTGGTCACCACGAATAAAGTTAACTCGTTTTTCACCTAACCCGTCTTTTTGCAGGTTGGGATCAAAAATATCAGGGCTGATATTTAAGTACGCTTTGTAGTCTTCAGGTAGATTAGACCAAGTGAAGTCAACAACACCTTTTCGTGTGACAGGATTTTGTATCATGATTTTTCGCTGATTTGGAGAAATAGTTTTTAATTTCTCACTAACACCCTGTCCGCCCCAGAGTGCTTCTCTTGAACCATTAGTTACCTTAAAGGCACGTAAGTTACCAGACCAGCCATTAACAGAAGAGAAGCTTGTTTCAAAGCTGAACCCATGAGCCTCATCACCCTCTATTACAGAAGATACTGTAGTTGGCGCGGTTGTTGAGGTAGTTTTCATTGCAATGCGTGATACGATGCGCTGGAAGGCTTGTGTGATTTCTTGTGCTTTATCAGCACTATAGAACTCACCTCGCGAAACAATAGCTGCATGCCATAGGCTAAAAATTTTATTATCTGGCCACGTTTTTCCTACAATATTTTCATAGGTAGGCCGTGCTTTGCTTGGATCCCAAATAGGCGGATTACTGTAACCTTTAGGGTCTAAGCCTTTAGTTAAGCCTAAGCCAACAATAAAGTTAGTCATATGCTGCCAAGTGGCAGGGTCATTTTTTGGATTCCAGTAATCTGTACCATCTTGATAAAACGGCACTACATTATCTTCGCCTTTATATAAATCTGTCGCCCAGTAATATAAAGCAGTATAAGCAAGGCTATTTCTATTTTTAGGATCAACCCCACCAAAAGGAGATTGCCCAGTATAAGTAGTGCCATCTGGCAAGCTAAAAGTACGGTTAGTTATACCTTCAAGTTTAACTTTATTGATACTAGAACTAATTCCATCAGTGTATTCGCCATCAGTCATCATGACATGGTAGTTATTGCGGCATGTAAATTCAGTTTGCCTTTCTTTATAAGCAAGATCTTTACTAAAAAATTTTCCTGCTCTTTCCATAGAGCGATGAAGTGGTGTACCTGTATGGGCGTAAGTATCGTTTAACCAAGTATAGAAATTATACTTATGTTCAGCTGTAAACTTTAAAAAATTATCAACCCGTGTGCCACCGCAGCTGGTTTCTAAAGTACAGCCAGATAGTTCTTGCCAAGTGACACGAGTCTCGGGTGGTAGATTCATAAAAGCAAGGTTAGCTGCTGATTTGGTTAGGAGCATACGATTCCGATAGAAGGCATACCAAGTAGCGTATTTTTTCACTTCATCCGGATTGTTTTTATCAATCATTACCAGTTTATAGCATTTTTCATCTGTATCATTTTTGCTGTTACAGTTAGGTATTTTAACTGCATAACTTAAATCATCATCATATACGATAGATGTAGTATTGGATCGAAAACCGTCTGTTTTTATTTTTAGATTATTTCTTTTGTCATACTCATAAAAATTATTATATTGGTAAAATCTATAGGTTGCCGTTTCATCCTTGCCCTCTTTTTCAGCATACCAAGGAATATCATAGGTTACTTGCGGGTTAGGATCATATGCCAATGGGTTGTGTTCTACAAATTTTAAAATTTTAGACCCTCTAGGTGATAAACCATCAGGAACATATTTGGCACTCATTGATCCAGAGGTGTCTAATGTAAATATAACGTTAGGCGCAACACTTTCACGAAGCATTAATGGTTGTTGGCTAGGCTCGTAAATACTTTGTTGTGCTGGTTTAGCGTAGGTATGCAATGAACCACTAGCAAGTGCTATCATTACAACTAGTTTTTTTATCGCTAGATGATTAATTTTCATTTTAGATACCCTTCCTACTAGTTGCATATAGTTGCATTAGAATCTTCAACAGTAATAGAGGTGGTTGTTTTGAGTTGTAGTTTTTTGCCTATTTCACCACTGCAGATATGAATTGAAATAGAGCGACTCTCAATAACGCCTCTATTGTTTAAAATAAAACCTTGCTTATCAAAACGTATTTTGTTTTCAAAGTTGACTGGTTTGATATTAACGCCATCTAGTATTTCAACCTTTGCAATAATAGTATTATTGTAGTCTTTGCTTACCCACTCACGCCCTATAATGTCGATGCTAGCGGTTCGTCCTTGAACAATGGCGGTATTTCGTGTCTTTCTAATTAAATTCTCAATATTATCAGCCATGGCTTCTGCTTTATTTTTGCTAATAAAAGGATTTAAATTAGGAATAGCTATAGCTGCAATAATGCCAATTAGCACTACTACTATCATTACTTCAATTAGAGTGAAGCCGCGATTTTTCATGATTCTTTAGCCTTTCTTAGCCTTTAGAAAAGAGTACTACTACACAGTTTTACCTGCATGCTAAGCCTGATAGAAGGTGTGGTTAATAGGCTGAAAGGTTATTTAGCAACTAAAAAGGTGGGGCAAAGGGGGGGATGAGGCTCTATTGAGCCTCTTGATGCAAATATGAATGGTATTGAAATAGGCTTTTAAAGCCTAATTTTTGATAGATAGATAACCCTTGGTTGGAAGCATCTAAGTAACAATGTGTAACGCCTTTGGTTTGTGCAAAGCATAAGGCTTCTTCAATAAGACGACTGGCATAGCCTTTACCTTGCACTTTAGTTTGGGTTCCAATGTCATCTAAACGAGCAACTGTACCTTGAATAGATAAGGTTAACGCGCAGGCAGCTTGTTGTTGGGCAAACAAAACAAAATGATAGAACTGGCAATGCTGATCTAAGGCGCTTTGATGGGCAGCTTGGTATTGGCTGGTTATAGCATCCCCTTCTATAGCAAAAGCACTCGCTAATGGTTGTTTCCAGTTTAGCAAGTTTGTATTGGCTTCAATACGAATATCAGCATTTGGCGCAAATTTTAGTTTTGCTCGCTGCTGTAAAATTAATCCCATTGCGCTAGTACAGCAGTCAAAAACGAGTGCCTGTTGCTTGATAGCTTGTTGTAGTGCTTCTGAGAGTGCACTTTCTTCAATAGCTGTAATATAGGATTGCTGAGCCTGATTAAAAAAATCGGCAGCTTTTATGAGGCCTTTCTCTGTAGCTCCTTGATGTAGAAAAAGAAAATTGAAAAATGGGGTATTAATCGGGCTTAAAAAACAGTGTGCATGAGCTGATGGATGGTAAGTTTGCTTGCTAATACTGCTCCAAAAGTAAGTTTCTGCGGCATAAAAATCGGATTTATTCATAATATTTCGCGGGTTAATTTTAATGATGGGATGACGATGAGTGCAGCATTTCTACATGTGGCAGGTTATCTTCTAAATACTCTGCAGATACCACTGTAAAACCAAAGGATTGATAAAACGGAATAAGGTAGGTCTGCGCACTGATCTTAATAGATGCTTGTGGCTGGTTTGAGTGAATAAGGTTAAGTGCTTCTTTCATTAATAAGCGCCCTAGCCCATCACGACGAAAATCTGGATGCACGCAGACTCGGCCGATGGCTGTGTGTTCAAAACTGATACCTGCTGGAAGAATTCGTGCATAAGCGACTATTTGGTTATCAACTGCTGCCCATAAGTGCTGGGCGCTACGGTCTTTGCAGTCAATATCTAAATAAGGGCAGTTCTGCTCAACAATAAAGACCTGATTGCGTAGTTGCAATAGATTATACAGCTCTCCTGTGGAGAGTTGAGAAAACGCCTGGCAATGCCAAATTAAAGATAAGTCAGTATTGGTGTTGATGTTCATAAGCAGTCATGCAGTTGTTTTCAAAGAGTAACACTATATCTGAAAACAACTGCAGTGGTGCTGAATATTAAGAGGCTAATTGCTGACGTATTAGTTTTTTATCTATTTTGCCCACACTGGTTTTAGGAATATCAGTGACGATTTCAATACGCTTAGGAATCCACCATTTATTAATTTTTCCACTTTCAACGTAGCTTTGTAGAAAATTAATAATGTTTTCTGGTGTAGTAGTTTGCTGGGGTTTTAAAACTACTAAGGCGCATGGCCGTTCTCCCCAAGCGTCATCAGTAATAGCGACTACAGCAACGCTTTGTATGGCTGGGTGTTGGCTAATTAAATTCTCTAAGTCCAATGAGGATATCCATTCCCCCCCTGTTTTTATTACGTCTTTTAGGCGATCTTGAATAAATAAGTAGCCTCTTTGATCGATATAACCAATATCTCCAGTGTGTAGCCAGCCGTGCTGCCAAAGCTCTGTGCTTTTTTCAGTATCTTGATAATAGCCTTGCGTTAACCAAGGTGAGCGTACAACAACTTCACCAACTTCTTGTCCATTTTGCGCTAGCAAATTGCCCTGTTCGTCCATTAAGCCAACTTCCACCATAGGTGCTGCTACCCCAGTAGCGCAGCGCCAGTGCAGGCTTTCTTCAGTAGAATATTGGCGCATTTGTTGATCTAAATGAGCAAATGTAATCAGAGGACAGGTTTCAGACATGCCATAAGCAGAGTAAACATCAATGCCTTTTTCTAAGGCACGCTTTGCTAAACCTTGAGTTAAAGCGCTGCCGCCAATGACGACTTTCCAGTTTGATAAATCTAGTTGCTCGGCAGCTGGATTATCAATAATCATCTGTAACAAGGTAGGCACGCAGTGGGAAAATGTAACCTTTTCAGTGACTAGCAATTTAGCCAGCATATTTGGTTCGTAGCGGCCAGGATAAACCTGTTGACATCCCAGCATAGTGGCCGCATAGGGCACTCCCCATGCATGTACGTGAAACATTGGTGTAATGGGCATATAGACTGAGCTGGAGTTCAGCATAGGAAAGCCTGCAAAAGCAGACATGCTGTTAACTAAGTTCATACTGTGTAGCACTAATTGGCGATGACTAAAATAAACCCCTTTAGGATTGCCCGTGGTGCCTGTGGTAAAAAATAAAGTGGCTATAGAGTTTTCGTCAAAGTCAGCAAAGTCATAAGTAGTGCTAGCTTGCGCCAGCAGTGACTCATATTCCCCTATCTTCGTTGTTAATGAACAGTCTGCTGGGTGAGTATTATCTGTTAATTGGATACAGGTTTTTAGGCTGGGAAGCTGCGTTTCAAGTGCGCTCAATAGTGGGAGAAAATCATCATGTACGAGCACCGCTTTGTCTTCTGCTTTACGCATGGTATAGAGAATTTGTTCTGGTGATAGGCGAATATTGACATGATGCAAGACAGCGCCAATCATTGGGATGGCAAAGTAGCACTCTAAATACCTATGACTATCCCAGTCCATAACCGCTACAACATCACCAGCACCTATGCCAGCCGCTGTTAAGCTGTTGGCTAAGCGACAGACACGCTCATATAAGGTACAGTAGTCATAGCGTACAAGGTCGCGATAGACAATTTGATGATTAGGCTCAAATCGTTTAACGCCCATCAGTAAACGCTTAATAAGTAACGGATAAGCATAAGCTGAATGATTTTCAGGTAATAACATTGTGCGCATTGATTAATCCCTTTAGCTATTGTTGTTATATCTTGCGTTGCACTAAATAAGCACTGCTTTGGCCTAAATGTTCTTTAGCGTGCTTGATTTCCATACGGGCAATACTACGCAAATGAACTTGGTCAGGGCCATCCGCCAAACGTAGCGCTCGCGCATTCACCCATAGGTCTGCTAGTGGCGTATCTGGACTTAACCCCATGGCGCCAAAACATTGAATAGCACGATCAATGACCTTTTCTTGCATGCTAGGTACTATGGCTTTAATCATGGCAATTTCTTTGGCGGCTGCTTTCGCGCCGTATTGATCAATCATCCAAGCAGCTTTTAAAACCAGTAAGCGAGCTTGTTCTATTTCCATGCGCGACTGGGCTATCCATTGGCTAATAACACCATGTTGATAGAGTTGTTGTTTAAAGGCTTTGCGCTCAATAGCACGTTCTGTCATTAACTTAAGTGCCAGCTCTGCTGCGCCTATGCTGCGCATGCAATGGTGAATTCGCCCTGGGCCTAAGCGCGCTTGTGCTAACGCAAAACCTGAACCTTCTTTGCCTAATAGATTGGCGGCAGGAACACGAACATTACGAAAAACAACCTCATTGTGCCCCTCTGGCGAAAGGTGATTCATCACTTTAATATTGCGCACTATTTCAATACCCGCTGTATTTGCAGGAACAAGAATCATACTTTGCTGTTGGTGCACCTCTGCATTAGGATCGGTTTTGCCCATGACAATAAATAGTTGGCAATTAGGATGGGAGGCATTGGTAATGAACCATTTTCGCCCGTTAATCACATAGTCATCAGCGTCTTTTTGAATTAGCGTTTGGATATTGGTTGCATCAGATGAGCAGACATCAGGCTCTGTCATAGCAAAGGCAGAGCGAATATCGCCATTTAACAGTGGCACTAGCCATTGTTGACGTTGTTCTGCTGAGGCAAATAGATGTAAAAGCTCCATGTTGCCAGTATCTGGCGCGTTACAGTTAAAGACTTCCGCTGCCCAAGGAACAGCCCCCATGATTTCTGCTAAAGGTGCATACTCAAGGTTGCTTAAGCGCGTACCTGGCTCATTTTCCTTTAAGTCGGGCAAAAATAGGTTCCATAAGCCTTCTGCTTTGGCAAGGTTCTTTAAGTCCTGCATAAAGGAAACAGGATAATGCCCAGCCTCAACTTCAGTTTGCCACGCAGCCAGACGAGGTACTATATGTTGTTGCATAAAATCAGTTAAACGCTGCTGTAGTGTTAAGGCGCGTTCCGTAAAAGCAAAGTTCATAGCGACTCCTTAAAGGCTGTAACCGCCATCGACAACAATACAAGCACCTGTTGTGTAGCTAGAAGCATCTGAGGCTAGATACAACGCAGTACCTGCCATTTCTTCAGGTTCGGCATGACGATGCATAGGAATTTCATTGACTAATTGTTTGTACATGGCTTCATGCTGAAACAGCATGCCTGCTAGTTTGGTATTGGTTAAGCCTGGTAAAATAGCATTAACCCTAATACCTAAAGGAGCGCACTCTTTTGCAAAGGCTTTAGTCATACTCACGACTGCTGCCTTGGTAATAGAGTAAATGCCCTGTGTGATGCCGGGTTTAATGGCATTAACAGAGGCAGTGTTAATGATCACACCTTGTTTTTGCGAGCGCATAATCTGCCCAGCCTTAGCAGACATAAAAAAGTAGCCACGAAAATTGACTTCAACTGTTTTTTCGTAAGCGGCTAAGTCAGTATCTAGAATGTGCCCAAAATACGGATTGGTTCCTGCGTTGTTGAGCAAAATATCCAGACGAGAATGCTTGGTTTTAATATGTTCAAATAAGGCTTCAATGGCTGCCATATCGCCAACATGGCAAGCAAAGGCTTCCGCCTGACCGCCTTGTTCACGAATAGATTGCGCCACAGCTTCGCAGTCAGCTTGTTTTCTGCTGGAAACAATAACATAAGCACCTTGCTGGGCGAATAAGGTGGCGATTGCCTGACCTATACCACGACTGGCACCTGTAATTAAGGCTATTTTTCCAGATAAATCAAATAATTGAGTTGTCATAATAAGTGTTTCCTTTATCTTTATTCTTCTAAGCTAGCGAGCGCCATTTGAGCTAATTTAGGCGCTATTTTGCCAACCAATAAGGCTTCTTTATTTGAGGCATTACCCTGTAACGCACGTTTTAATACGCCTTGCACAATGGCTGTTAAACGAAAGAAGCTAAAGGCTAAGTAAAACTGCCAATGTTGAATTTCAGTAATATGGCGAGCGGCACAATAAAGCTGTTTCAGTTGTTCCTCTGTGGGAATACCTAAAGCTGCTCGGTCAACGTTTGCTAAACCTTTATAGGGACCAATTGAAGGAAGTCGTAAACACATGCAGAAATACGCAAGATCAGCTAAAGGATGGCCTAAGGTTGCTAGCTCCCAATCTAAAACCGCTTTAATCGCTATCCCTTCTTTGGCAAAAATTAAGTTGTCTAAGCGGTAGTCACCATGGATTAAGCTAACTTGTCCATCATCTTCGGGTAAGTTATTTTCCAGCCAAGTCATTAGCTGTTCAATTACTGGCTGCGGTTCTGTTTCACTGGCTCGATATTGTTTTATCCAACGTTCTAGCTGGCGTTGGAAGTAGTTTCCAGCTTTACCAAACTCCGTCAGTCCGGCTGCTTTTAGGTCCAGATTATGAATGTTGGCTAATACCTGTATGATTTTTTGATACACCTCTGGGCGTTGTGCAGCTGTAAATTCTGGTAAGGCAGGATCCCAGAAAATTTGCCCATCTACATAACTCATCAGATAGAACATACTGCCAATAATGCTCTCGTCATCACAGAGTAGTAACGCTTCGGGTACAGGTACTTGGCTTTGGCTCAGTGCTTTGATAACAGTAAATTCACGATCTACAGCATGTGCTGATGGCAATAGGTTGCCTGCTGGTTTGCGTCTCAGTACAAATTGCTGGCTTTGAGTGCGAACTAAAAAGGTAGGGTTAGATTGTCCACCTGAGAATTTTTTGTACTCTACTGGTAATGTAAAACCCGCCAGATTCTCTTGTAGGTAGGCATTTAAGTTAGTTTCATTAAGTGAAGAAGACATAAGGCATCCTTAGTGTTAACTGTGAGTCAGCGCACTGATACGCTGTGGATGTTCTAGATGGCTGATATGGTTGAAACGAATTAACTGCATCTCAGATCCCCTACTGTAAAACTCGCTTACCGCAGTATTAGCCAACTGTAAATTTAACTTCATTGCTTGCGTGGGCGTTAAGCCCAACAGGGTTTGCAACCAAACGGCAATCACGCCACCAGAAGAAATCACTAACACTTTTTTGGCGTTATCTGCCTTTTGCATAATGAGATTGCGTGCACTAGTGACTTGCAAGGCAAATTGGCTAAAGCTAGGGGCTGTTGTATGGCTAAGTTGATCTTTAGCCCACGCCACAATAGCTGAGCGTAATAAGCGGAACTGATCTTTTGAGGTTAGCTGTTGTATGCTTTCTTTATGGCCAATACTTTGCTGATAGCACTGAATAACCTGATGGAAGTTATATTCGTTAAGTTCTGGCACACAATACGCGCTGTCTTTATGTTCTAAGTGAGCTTGAATAATGCGGCAAGTTTCTTGTTGTCGAACTAGGGTGCCACAGTAAATTTGATCAAAACAAACACCTAGGTTTTTCCAATGCTGTGCTAAATAGAGCGCTTGTTGCTCACCTAATGGAGAAAGCTGGTCATAATTACATGAGTTTAATTGTGCTTGAGCATGCCTCACTAAATAAATATGCGCCATGCGGGTGCCCTTTCATTGTTGTTAGTTTTAGGCTAAAACTTAAATTTGTATTTAGCTAATTTATTATGCGAATATTTAACTATTAATTTTATGAATAGTCGGTGCTATGCAACTGAGTAAAATAGATCTTAATTTGCTTGTGGTGTTTGAAGCTATTTACAGCCAAAACAGCATTACTAAAGCCAGCGAAGTGCTGTATTTATCTCAGCCAGCAGTGAGCAATGCGTTAAATAGATTACGTGCACTCTGTGATGATCCATTATTTACTCGTGCAGCCCAGCAAATGCAGCCAACAGCCAAAGCGCAGGCTATGATTGGTCCTGTTCGTCAAGCGTTAGCCCTAATAAAAACTAGCTTTAACGAACCGAGTCTTTTTGAGCCAGCCTCTACAGAACGCGAATTTCGATTAAGCATGGCTGATGTGACAGAGGCTATTATGCTCCCAGCATTAATGCAGGCGCTAAATGAGCAAGCTCCCAAGGTACAATTGACCTGCTATCCGGTTGAGCGAGACGATTTATTACGCGAAATGGCTGGCAATAAGCTAGACCTCGCCATTGATGTGCCTCAGATGCAACATGCTCAGCTTAAGTCAATGCCCTTATTGCAAGACCACTATGTATGTGTCCTGCGGCCGAACCACCCTGCTTTACAGGCACCGTTTGATTTGGCCAGCTACTTATCGCTTAAACATTTACATATTTCCAGTCGCAAGCAAGGGCTGGGGCATATTGACTTGCAGTTGCAGCGTTTAGGGTTACAACGCAATATTGCGTTGCGCTCGCGTCATTATATGTTGGTGCGTTCGCTATTATTAGCAACAGACTTTGCAGTATCTGTTCCCAGCCGCTTAGCTAAACAGCTTGACTTGGCCATTCTGCCTTTGCCTTTTTATGTTCCTGAACTTTCCTTGAGTCTTTACTGGCATGAACGAGCGACTAAAGATGCCAGCATCATTTGGTTAAAGAAAATAATGCAAGGATTAGTTGCTAATAAAGTTTAACTCTAGCAGTATCAAAATTTTATGCTTGAGCAGAAATATATGAGCAAAACCTATGTTGTATATGGTGTAAGTAAAGGGCTTGGGCGTGCCATTATTGAGTCTGTCCCTCTTCCTCAAGATATCGTTTTTGGCGTTTCGCGTTCAGAGCCAAAAACCTTAAAGCGTAAATTTGAGTGGATCCAAGCTGATCTTAGTGCACCTCAACATGCAGTAACAGTAGTAACTCAGGCAGTAGCACAGCAGCCTGTTGACTATGTTATTTATAATGTTGGGATTTGGGAAGCGCTCGCCTTTAGTGATGAATACTCCTTTGCTGGCTCTAGTGTTACTGAAATTACTACATTGATTAATACTAATATTACATCCTGTATTTTACAGTTACAGGCATTAGTAAATAACCTTAAGCTAAGTGCTAATGCTAAGGTTATTTTGATTGGCTCAACTTGGGGGCTAGACAATCATAAAGGGCCTGAAGTGGCTTTTTCTGCTAGTAAGCATGCGTTACGTGGTGTGGTGCATGCGTTACGCGAAACCTTACGGCCACTAAATATTGGCATCAGCCTTTTAAACTTGGGTTACTTAGCAACCGAATTTGATTTAAGCCATAGCCCTGAAGATGTCATTGAACAAAGTCAGGGGCAATTAATTCCGTTGCAGGACGTCTTATTAGCGATTCGCTTTATCCTTGCCACCAGCACAGCTAGTTGTGTCAAGGAAATTGATATGCCTGCTATGCAAGATATCAACGTCTAGCCTTAGTGGATAATCCATGCTAGGGCTAATAGGCGGATGACTAGCACTGGCGTGGTAAGAATAATGACTGCTGTTTAGTGCTGCACTGAATTGAGCATGATCTATGATCAAGGACGGGAAATGGCTCATTATGCAAAAATCACCCCAAAAAACGGGGGTAGCCATTTATTTTTGCGCCCCCCACAGCCCTTGGCAGTGCGCTAGTAATGAAAATATTAATGGGCTGATCTGTCGGCACTTACCAAAGGCACAGATCTTTTTGTATCTAGTCAAAAAAACGTAATGAAGTTGCGTTGTCACTCAACGCAAGACCCAGAAAAGGGTTCGGTTTTAGGTGTTGAAGTTATGCAAAAAGAAAACAGCAGATGAGCAATAATGGGGCCGCATCAATTCATTAAACCTGTTGCGCTCAGGTTTTGAATCCGCCCCTTATATCTTGTGTCTTAACTCAACAACCCAATATTCTGACCGATCTTTTCTTTAATCATATCAGCGGTCACCTTTAACACGGCATACTTCCCATTGGACAATTCACCTAATCGGCTTTTAATGACCGCAATCATAGTATCAATCGCTACTGCGCTTTTTTTGATATCCAAACCTGAGTTTTTAGCCAAATTAATGAGATGTTCACGTTTGATTTTAAAGGCTTCACCTTCTACATCCATTTGGTGATAGCCATTCAGCCCAGGATTATAGGTTAGATCATATGCAGGTGATAACGCCCATTCGCCATTTTGATTCATCAAATACGAAAAGTTTTTCGTATGATCATCACGATTATTCATACACACATTAAACACACAATATTTAAATGCCTTTTCAACCTCTTGTTCGTTTCTCGTCATAAATCTCGTCATGCGCAAATAGGTGCCATAACTACAATTGGGAATACGAAAATTGGCATGCAATGCACCTGCCAAACTGTGCATTGGAATTCGTGTGCCATTTGAGCGATCAAAACGCTTTGTACCAATGGCTGTGATCTTATTATTCACATGAAAGACTTTGGATTCAGGCACAGGCAAGCCACAGAATTCAGCAGTATCTAGGTAAAACTTCTCTATTTCACAGACTTCAATGGCTTCATCCTGCGCATTAAACTTCACTAACCATGGTTCACCACCATTAATGGGCTTATTACTCATCTGCTCCGTTTCGGGATTATAATAGACTTGTGATTTAGGTCTTGCGCCTTGTGGTGATCCACCAATTACAACCAAGGTTGCTAGTACATCCACATCTTGGCCAATCTGCACGGCTGCCATTTGCTTAGCAATATCTGCTAAACTCATTTCCTGCACTGCCATAATCACATCAGAACTTGGTCGATACGTAAATGCCCCCATGGTTTGATCACCCAAGCATGCTAGGCGCTCTAATGGATTAATTTGCTCAGGTTTTTTTCCAAATTCTTTTTTAAAAAAACGATCCATCAGCAATAATCCCCAGCCATCGGGCAAGCTATCCGCAAATAATCCTGGCAACTGAAATTGAAAAGATGGAAAGTCTGTAAATGCTTGGGCTTGTAATGGCAAGCAATTAGGTGAAAACTCTATATTGCGCTTTAATGCTTCTTTGGAATATTCAAACAGGGTTTGACGGCCATTGGATACCAAATCACCCAAATGCCAATCTTCACCCCAGCCATTATAATAAGTACTGATTTTATATAAGTTTTGCATGCATTATTTCCTTGGCTTTGAAGCTCTTTGGCGCGGCTCAGGAGTATTCAACGCTTCAAATTCCTGAATGGATAGATTTTTTTTAGCCAAAATATCAGCTAAATCATTCACAAAACCCAATGCCGTCAATACACGAATGAATACACTTAAGCTTGATCCTTCACCTTTTTCCAAGCGTTGAAGTGTAGCAACACCAACACCAGCTCTTTTGGCCAAGTCAGCCTGAGTAATATTTTTCTGTATTCTCTGCTGAGCTATTCTTTTACCAAGCTCCTGAGAAATTTCTGCTTCTGTAGCAAAGTTAAAGCGCATTACTCACCAAAATAAAATATCATATTTGATTTATTATACCTATAATTATCCAATAAAGCATCATATATGGCATATAAATTAAAATCTAAAATGCATCAATGCAGGATTGCATACGTATTTATTTTGGATTCTTCTAAAGTTATTTTCTCTCGTACCTCTCTCTATTGAATAAAGCAAGACTTACGCTTGAAGTATCAAAATTGGCCATGCGCTTTATCCTCGCCGCCAGCACTACTAGTTGTGTCAAGGAAGTTGATATGTCTGCTATGTAAGATGTCAACGTCTAACCTTAGCGGATAATCCATGCTAGGGCTAATAAGCTGATGGCGAGCACTGGCGTGGTAAGAACAATGCCTACTTTCATGTAGTACCCCCAGCTAATATGAATTTGCTTGCGCTGTAAAATATGCAACCAAAGTAAGGTCGCCAAGCTGCCGATGGGGGTAAATTTAGTGCCCAAATCACTGCCTATGACGTTAGCGTAGATCATGGTTTCACGTACAACACCTTCAGCATGACTAGCATCAATAGCTAAAGCGCCTATTAACACACTGGGTAGGTTATTCATGACCGAGGATAAAGCCGCTGTAAGAAAGCCTGTGCCTAAACTGACAAGCCAAATATCTTGAGTAGCTAATTGATTGAGTAATTGCGCCAAATAATCGGTTAGTCCTGCATTTCTTAAGCCATAAACCACTAAATACATGCCTAATGAAAAAATCACTATGTGCCAAGGTGCACTGGTTAAAATAGGCTTTAATGCGATTTTATTTTGGCGTTTGACTATCACCACTAATACTACAGTGGCTAAGGCTACCAATAGGCTAATGGGCACACCTAGTGGCTCTATGACAAAAAAAGCGAGTAACAAGAAGCATAAAACAGCAATGCCTGCGATGAAACTAATAGGGTCGTTAATGGCTTCTTTGGGGGCTTTTAGTTGTTGTAAGGCATAGCTGTGTGGTAGATCTTTTCGGTAAAACACATATAAAACTAATAAGCTAGATAGCACAGCCACCGCATTCACAGGCAACATTATGTGTGCGTACTGACTAAAATTAAGCTTAAAAAAATCAGCTGACACAATATTGGTTAGGTTAGACACTATAAGTGCGGTACTTGCGGTATCTGCAATAAAGCCTGCCGCCATAACAAAGGCTAGTGTTGTGCTGGGACTAAAGCCTAGAGCATATAAAATGGCGATCACAATAGGCGTTAAAATTAAAGCGGCACCATCATTGGCAAAAAGTGCTGAAACCACAGCTCCAAGCAAAATAATATAGATAAATAAGCGATGGGCATGCCCTTTACCCCAGCGCGCCACATGTAATGCGGCCCATTCAAACAAACCCGCCTCATCCATTAACGCGCTGATGATGATAATACCAATAAAGGTAAGTGTAGCATTCCAGATTAACGCCCAAACTACAGGAATATCTGCTACTTGAATGACACCCGCTAGCAAGGCAACCACAGCTCCTACGCTAGCGGTAATACCAATATTTAATTGGCGTGGTTGCCATATCACTAAACTGATGGTGATTAAAAAAATACTACTCGCCAGCCACATACATAATGCTCTTTAATCAATGAATTTATTGTTAGCAGTTATCTAGATTGAGATTGCTTAACAATTGTGTAATAAGTGTTTGCTCTACTAAGTAAGCCTGCTCTACTATCTGTTGCGCCCACTCAGGTAGCGCTGTATTGCGCTGGTAATACACCCACTTGCCTCTTTTAGTATCAATCACTAGCTGTTGCTCTTTAAGTAAAGCTAAGTGACGTGAGACTTTAGGCTGAGATAAGCCTAAGCTGTTGGCTAAATCACACACACAAATTTCCGTTCTATGTTGTAACATCAATACAATGGTAAGCCGTGTGGTGTCAGCCAGAGCTTTAAATAAACTTAATGGTGTTAGCATTTGAATATCATATCTGAAAAAACATATATGTATACTATGCTGCCCTATGTCGCATGTAAAGCCTTACCTGCGCATGCTATGTTTTAATTTTCAATCAAGGAGCAGATCTGTGCGTTCATTATTCTTTCTAGGTTCTCTTGTTACTTCAGCGCTTCTTCCCTTTACAGTACAGGCTGCAGATAACCCTCATGCAGGTCATCAAATGCCTATGGCACATTATGATCATGCTACAGCCTCTACTAATAACATGCATGTTATGCAAGGTTGGTCCCGCGCTTTACCGCCTACAGCTAAGACTGGTGCGGCATTTTTAATGCTACATAATATGGGCGCTGAGGCTGATCGTTTAATTGCCCTTGAGTCACCTATCGCTAAGGTTACAGAGCTGCATACACATATCCATGAAAATGGTGTGATGAAAATGACCAAACTTGATGATTTGATTATCAAAGCTGGTGAAATGGTAATCTTTGAGCCAAGTGGGTATCACCTAATGCTGATTGACCTAAACAAAGCCTTAGTGGAAGGGGAAACTTTTCCAGTAACACTTACCTTTGAAAAGGCAGGCCAGATTGAGCTTGAAGTAACAATCAAAAGCCCTGATAGTAAAGCCGATAGCGCTGGCGCTATGGATCACTCACAGATGCATCACTAGTAGTCTTATCCTAAATGCAGGGCAAATCTTATAGCTAACAAAGGGCGATTTAATCGCCCTTTTTATTTTTAAGTGCGTTCAGTGCGCATAGTAACAAATTCTTCCGCTGAGCTTGGGTGAATGCCTACTGTTTGGTCGAATATCGCTTTTGTCGCACCTGCTTTTAAGGCAATGGCTAGGCCTTGGATAATTTCAGCGGCTTCTGGACCCACCATATGACAACCTAACACCTTGTCGCTCGCTTTATCTACAATGAGTTTCATGTAGATGCGCTCTTGTAACGCGCTTAGACTAAGCTTCATTGGGCGAAAACGACTTTCAAAAATAGCGACGTCAAAGCCTTGTGCACGGGCTTGTTCCTCGGTTAAGCCGACAGTAGAGATATTGGGTAAGGTGAAGACTGCGGTAGGAATCAGTTGGTAGTCAACCGGTTGATACTGCTCAGGCTTGAATAGGTGGCGAGCTACAGCCATTCCCTCAGCAAGGGCAACAGGTGTTAGTTGCACGCGCCCAATGACATCACCCATGGCGTAAACATTAGGCTGCGATGTTTGATAATGCGGATTAACTTGAATATAGCCACGCTTATCCAGAGCCACGCCTGCAGCTTCAATATTCAGGTTATCTAGCATAGGTTTACGCCCAGTAGCATAGAAAACACTATTGGTTGTAATGCTTTGCCCGTCATCTAGTTGTGCTACAAACTGGTTATTTGCACGTTTCTCAATGGCTTTGATAGTGCTATTAAAACGAAGTTGAATGCCTTGGGCTTCAAAGCTTTGTTTAAGGTGCTCGCGCACATCATTATCGAAGCCTTTAAGGAATAAATCTCCCCTATAAATAACTTCAACTTCTGATCCTAAGCCTTTGAATATTGAAGCAAACTCAAGTGCAATATAGCCACCACCTACAATCACAATATGCTTTGGCTGTTCGGGAAGATAGAAGACTTCATTGGAGCTGATTGCATGTTCTTTGCCAGGAATGTCCGGCACAAAAGGCCAGCCACCAACGGTGATTAAAATATGTTTTGCGCTATAGACAGTGCCGTTTACTTCAACATGCTGGGCATCGACAAAGCGTGCATGCCCTTCTAGCAAAGTGACACCACTGTTGACCAATAAGTTTTTATAAATGCCATTCAGGCGCTGAATTTCGGTGTTTTTATTGTTGATTAATTTGGTCCAATCAAACGACTTAGCTGTGAGTTCCCAGCCAAAGCTTTGCGCAATAGAGGGTTCATCATGAAAGCTAGCGGCATAACTTAAGAGTTTTTTCGGTACACAACCGACATTGACGCAAGTGCCCCCCAAATAGCGACTTTCTGCTACAGCCACTTTAGCGCCAAAGCTGGCAGCAAAACGAGAGGCGCGAACACCACCAGAGCCTGCTCCAATAACAAATAAATCAAAGTCGTAGGTCATGACTATGCTCTCTTTTTATAAACTAGAAATAAATACAGCCTAACATAAACTCGATTAAGGCTATTTTAGTGCTTAAGAAAAAGGTGCGATAAACGCACCTTTTAACTCACTTTTTATGGAAGTTTTCGTAACAATAGTTAGTAGCTTCGATATAGCCTTCGGTCATGCCGCAGTCAAAACGACGGCCTTTAAATTTATAGGCTAACACACAGCCTTGCTGCGCTTGTTTCATGAGAGCATCTGTGATTTGTATTTCACCACCCTTGCCAGGCTCGGTCTGCTCAATTAAATCAAAAATATCAGGGGTTAAAATATAACGACCGATAATAGCTAAGTTAGAGGGCGCATCTTCAGGTGCTGGCTTTTCAACCATAGTATTTACACGATAAATATCATCACGAATCATTTGCCCATCAATCACACCGTATTTAGAGGTCTGATCGCGTGGCACTTCTTGAATAGCGACAATGGAGCAGCGAAATTGGTTGTAGAGTTTGACCATTTGCTCTAACACGCCATCCTCATCTGGGTTTAAACACAGATCGTCAGCCAGCACTACGGCAAAAGGCTCATCACCAATTAATGGGCGACCTGAAAGAATCGCATGACCTAAGCCTTTCATCTCAACTTGGCGGGTATAGGAAAAAGTCGCATTCTGCATAATCTGACGAATGCCTGTTAAATACTGTTCTTTATCCGTACCTTGGATTTGACTTTCTAGCTCATAGCTAATATCAAAATGATCTTCAATGGCACGCTTATTACGTCCCGTCACAATAGCAATATCTTTAATGCCTGCTTCTAAGGCTTCTTCCACGCCATATTGAATTAATGGTTTATTAACAATGGGAAGCATCTCTTTTGGCATGGCTTTAGTCGCTGGCAGAAAACGCGTACCGTAGCCAGCCGCTGGGAAAAGACATTTTTTGATCATGACGAAAAAACCTTACAAATAAAAATAATCTTAGTTTAGCAGGAGTTAGTCTAAAGCTCAGCAGCTTTTGGCAGCTGTTTTCAGTTGCAGCACACTAAAGCCCGATGAGTTACGCATAGGCATTTAAAACGCTATTTATTTAAGTGCAAAACAAAGCCCCATAGGTTATAAAAATAGTCTACTTAAAGATTAATGTTTTGCTTTAAGTAATCAATAAAGACTCTTGTTTTTAAAGGAATATGGTCTGTGTTAGGAAAGACCAATTGGATATTTTGCCGTGGCAGTTGATACTCAGGCAAAAGACGTATTAACTGCCCTTGTTCAAGTTCTTCTTTAACCATCCAGTCAGGGCAAATACTAATGCCTAGCCCTGCTTTCACCATTTGTACTATGGCGCTAATAGAGTTGGAACTCGCTTTAATATGTTTAGGATGCAAGTTTTCAGCAGCTAAGCTAGGATGCTGCAACCACCACGCGTGCATATCAACAAGGCTGTGTTCAATCCAAGGAGCAGCTAGTACTTGGCCTACTGTTGTTAGCTCTTTAAAGTGCGGGGATGCAATTAAGTAAATAGCATAACTACCTAAACGCCGCGCTTTTAAAGTGCTATCAGGTAAGTTACCTAAGCGAATGGCTAAATCCAATTGATCACTAATGAGATCATTTAAAGTAGAGTTCACCTTATATTCAAGGCTAAGCTTTGGATAACGCTGCACAAAATCACTCAATAAAGGCAAAATGAAGCGCTCACCAAATTCCTGAGTGGCAGTAAAGCGCAGCCTGCCTGTAATCTCTTGTGTTTCAAGCTGTATATCATCTAGTGTTTGCTCAATGCTTGCATGAATACGCTTAAAACGCTGATAAAACCTATTACCTATTTCAGTGACTGCTATTTTGCGTGTGCTACGTACTAATAGCTGCACATTGAGTTGTTCTTCTAGCTGTTTAATCTGAATACTAATCATGGCTCGACTTAAATTCAGAATCGCGGCTGCCTTTGTGAAAGAGCCCGTTTCTACGACCTGGATAAATGTCTGCGTAAGCTTTAAATCTGGGAGCATAGATAAGCATTGTTAAATTAAATTTAACAACCATGTTAATACCCTTGTATCGCTAAGCCAAACTTATTTTTTTAAGCTAGAAGTTTGGAGATTGCTATGACCTCCCCTCCTTGAGTAATAAAAAACCATGAAAACGACGCAACAAATCGCTATACAAAGCATTGATCTTTTACATCATTGGATTGCAGATGTGTTTACCACAGCCAGCGCCAACGCTTTAGAAAAACTGAGTGAACACTTTACTGAGGATTTTTCAATGCGCACCATGAGTGGGAGCCTGCTTAATTATGCGCAAGTGATGTCTTTTTTTAGACAGCAACAAGGAAAAAAACCAAGTTTAACCATTGAAATTGAGTCAATAGAGGTTATTACTGAACACCCAGACTATGTTTGGATTGCTTATCAAGAAAGGCAATTTGAACGAAGCAGCACAACACTGCGCGGCTCTATCGCCTGTATTAAGATCAATCAAGATAGTTGGCAATGGAAGTATCTGCAAGAAACCCCAATACCTTTATAAGTCACTCAGTAATGGATTATATTCGTATTAGACTAGTTTAATGTGCCTTTTGCGCGTTCTAATGATTCAATATCCAGTTTGCTCATAGGCACATTAAAGCGCTCAATCGCCTCTTGGCAGCCAGCCGTGAGCAACATGCTTTTAATATCAGTATGGTTATGC
The DNA here is from genome assembly GCF_047470865.1 of Pseudomonas sp. F1_0610. Taxonomy (NCBI): domain Bacteria; kingdom Pseudomonadati; phylum Pseudomonadota; class Gammaproteobacteria; order Pseudomonadales; family Pseudomonadaceae; genus Pseudomonas; species Pseudomonas sp. F1_0610. The sequence continues at coordinate 213,293 of NZ_JAZDRH010000001.1, read as the reverse complement.
TTTCTAGGCGGAATACAGACTAAGGTTCCAGAGCCTTGATCCGATAAATAGCGAATAACAGCATGGTTTAATTGGCGTCTTTTACTAAGTAACGCAAAAGCGAAAGGCTCATCTACTGTATGGGCATTAGTGACACTGTAGGCGATTGCATCAATGAAGTGCTCGTCGGCTTCATCACCTGTAGCCATATCAAAATAGGCTTTTTCATATTCCAGCTGTAGCGTATCCTGCCCTTTGTTCAAGGCTAATTCTTTATCTAAAAACGCACACTCAGCACAAAAACTAAAGGTTATTTGATAGCCATCTTTCTCGTAGCTTTCAATGTGATTATTTTCAGCAATAGCATAAGTATGAATACTTAAACTGAGTAATAAAGAAAAACTAATTTGCTTTAGCATGTTCTTTCCTTAAATAGCGTTAGCTGGACCATCGCCTTCATACTAACATCAAGCATAATGACTGCTTAAAGAGTATAAAAATAAATAGCCGTTTCTGACTTAGAGTAGCTTACCCTTTCCTCATCCATAAACACTGGATACAGCTTATCTTTTTCAATACACAAATACTTGTTGTGATTATCAATATCTAAAAAAGCAGTGACTTGCATGCGAATACAGGCGTAACAAAGGCCATTTAGAATACTTAAGCTATCTTCATAGCGAGACAGATTAAGCATTAAGCGTGCATCTCCTGATAGATCTGCAACTTGGCACCATAAACGGATTCCACTCCAATCGGCTATTGAAGGGAGTTCTTCATCTTGCTGCTGAGAAATAAGAATGTGGCAACTGGGTAGGTTAAAAACAAGCTCAAGAAATTGACAGATGCGTCTTTTAGATAATGCTTCTTTTACTAAAATCTGCCTCAAACCAAGCATAGCCACTTTCCTTTGGACATAAAAAAGCCCAGCATATTAGCTGGGCTTTTTGTAGATGGCGGAGGAGGTGAGATTCGAACTCACGGTAGGGTATTAGCCTACGACGGTTTTCAAGACCGTTGCATTCAACCGCTCTGCCACTCCTCCGTAATGTGGGCGACATTCTACAAGAATTTGTAAGCATGTCAATCACTTAATGCTACTAATCTGAGTAAAAGGAAAAGCTTTCGAATTTATGCTAGAGCTACGGAAACATGGTTAAGTGTATTTTTTAATTAAAAAGCGCTAGGCATAAAAAAGCCCAGCATGTTAGCTGGGCTTTTGCAGATGGCGGAGGAGGTGAGATTCGAACTCACGGTAGGGTATTAGCCTACGACGGTTTTCAAGACCGTTGCATTCAACCGCTCTGCCACTCCTCCGTAATGTGGGCGACATTCTACAAGATTTCTGAGTACTGTCAAATACTTATTTGTTTTTTCTGAATTTTTAAATTTAGAATAAAATCAGTAGTTTGCCGCCCTACTTTGGCTTAACAACAAGAATGCTTAGAGGGGCTCGTTTCTTGTTGTTGATTCCAACTTTTGATCACTAATTGCTGATCGGTTTTCACATGGCTGCTTAACCAGTGAGTGACATTATCTATCCAATGTTGTGCTTTTTTAATAATTAAAGTTTGCATAATAAATCTCCTTTTTACTTCTCGGCATCTCGCCGATAACTCGCTTTGTCTTTTTATACTTTTCTATAGGAACAAAGTGAACGACTGCATATAATAGCAAAAAGCCATACTTAAAGCAAAAAGGTAGTGATATTTTTCTCACAAAAAAGAAAACCCGCCAAAGCGGGTTTTCTTAACTTACAGGCTACAGTTTATAGCAAAGGCAGTGTGTAAGTTACGTATACGCGGTTGTGGTCAGTATCTTTAACGGCACCATTGTGTCCACGTAAAGTACCATTACGCGCTGAGAAGGTAACATTTTTAAATGTGCCTTCTTGAATGGTGTAGTCAAGTGCGATATCACGCTCCCACTGGTGGCCTTTGGTGGTGTTTTTCAAGTACATATTTGTACCTTTAGTGTAGCTAACACCCGCTTTTAAGCCAGGAACGCCAACGCCAGCAAAGTCGTACTTGTAATCAACCCAAGATGATTTAGTACCTGCTGTAGCGAAGTTATTGATTAAGCGGTCAGTATGCAACCATACCGATGCACCTTGCGCGCCTTCACCTAGACCACCTTGGTTTAGCTGAGTGAAATCACTGTTTTTCGACACACGCTGATGGCCTAGCATAATGCTGTGCTTATCAAGCTTATACGTGAAGGCTAAGCTCCAAGTATTGTTGTCGATTTTGCCATTACCGTTTTTGGTGTAACCACCAATAGCATAATTGCCACGCTTGCTATCAGACTTGTTATTACCATCTGCTTTGGTGCTGAAATAGCGAATATCTGTATTAAAGCTTTGGTTGTCTGCAATATTAAAGGTATGGTTTAAACCTAAGAAGTTTTGTTTATAAAAGTCTTCTAGGTTGGCATAGTAATATTGCAAGGTTAGGTCAGGCATAACCTTATAGTCAGCACCTGCAAACCAAAATTTATTGCTGTCTTCTGCGCTGCCAGATACAGATAAGCCGGTACGGTTGCTAGAAGCACGGCCTACGGCATTATTTAACAAGCCTGCAACAACACTGAGGTTCTCAATTTCGTTCATGGTGATTTGACCACCATTGAACATTTGAGGTAACAAACGACCATCGTTAGTTTTTAGGATAGGCAAGTTAGGCTGTAAAGTACCTACACGGGCTTCTGTTTGAGAAATACGTGCTTTAGCGGTCACGCCTAGTTTGGCAAAGTCATCCGTAGAGTGACCATTGGTTTTGGTTGGGAACAACTGGCTGCTTGCGCGGCCTTTTTTAGAGCTGGTTGAGCTATCGTCTAATTTGATGCCCCACATTGCCACTGCATCAAGACCAAAACCTACAGTGCCTTCAGTAAAGCCAGACTGTACGTTTAGGATAAAGCCTTGGCCCCATTGTTTGTCATCAACACCACCGTCACGGTTGTCGTTGTTGATGTAGAAGTTTTTCATAGTCAAGCTGGCTTTGGCATCTTCAACAAAGGCCGCTTGAGCAAGGGATGGTGCTAATACTGCAGCACTTAGAGTAGTAAAAGCGATTGCTTTAGTTAGTGGCTTCAGGTCCATTCTTATCTCCATAATGGATCAGTTAAACGCTGGCGTTTTTTATTTATATCTCGCCTTATTATGCAAAAACAATCTAAAACGAGAACTACTTAAAACTGTCATAGTCAATTTCAGTGTACTTAATTTTTCCTTACTCGCCTAGCAGAAAGCATACTTTTATTATATTTCTATGACTAATGGATAGCATTTTTATGACTAAATATGTCCTTTAATCCACTTAAGCGATTCACCTGTGTCTTTATGGCTTCTTTGAAGACATTTTTGTTCGACTCAACCAAAGTAAAATGCGTTTGTGCCCGGGTAATGGCGGTATAAACCAGCTCTTTTGTCAGCACAGGATTTTTCTGATTCGGTAGAATTAATGCCGTATGCGCAAACTCAGAGCCTTGTGATTTATGTACGGTCATTGCAAATACACTCTCAAAATGACTGAGTCGGCTTGGTAAAATAAAATGCAATCCCCCTTGCCCATCATTTTTAGGAAAAACCACACGTAACTTAAAAGGATCGCTGCTCTGTTGCACTACGCCTTGTTGCAGATAAGGCACGCGTAAAGCAATGCCAATATCGCCATTCATTAAGCCTAGACTATAGTCATTCCGTGTGATTATTACAGGGCGCCCTTCAAACCAGCCGTCAGCGGCATCTGTTAGCTTATGTTGATGCAGCCAAGTGCTAATTTGCTGGTTAAGCTGCTCCACACCAAAGGCGCCTTTACGTACCGCGCAGAGTAGTTGAAAGCGATCAAAAGCATTGAGTACATGACGCGCCCAGTCTTCATAAACAACCCAGTTGGTTTCATTGCGATTAGGGCGAGTATTTATCAGTTCTTGCAGATAATAACTATAGCCTTGTGCCGATTCGTTTAAGCCGTTTAGTACTAAGGTTTTGAATTCTGCATCTGTAGTATCATTGATACTGCATTGGCTAATATCGTTAAATTTCTGGTTCCACAAGACCTTAATGCTATGTAGGTCTTGTGTATTAACTGCCTTAGCTAGTTGGCCAATACCAGAGTCTTCGCCAAATCGGCGAGAGTATCGCAGCATTACAATATGCTGCGATAGCGCATTACCAGCCGTACTTGGCTGAATTTCGACGAGTTTTTGCTCTGTCACTTGTTCTAGCCAGGCGAGCGTTTCTGCTGTGTACAGCCCTTGTTCGGCGTTTTGGCATAGATCTCCGAGTACCGCTCCTGCCTCAACAGAAGCTAGCTGATCTTTATCGCCTAATAAAATTAACTTGGCAGATAAAGGCAATGCACTGAGTACAGAGTGCATCATATCCAAGTCAATCATAGAGGCTTCATCAATCACTAAAACATCTAATGACAGCGGATTGTCTTGATGATGCTTAAAGTGCCTTGTGTTAGGTCGGCTACCTAATAAGCGGTGCAAGGTGCTGACTTCACAAGGAATAGCATTTTTTATCTCAGCGCTTACAGGCAAGGCTTGAACTTGCTGGCTAATAGATTCTGTTAAGCGGGCCGCTGCTTTACCTGTAGGCGCTGCCAAGCGGATACGTAATAGTTCGCCTTTAGTTAAAGCTTCTGCTTGCAATAAAGCCAATAGGCGCACCACTGTTGTAGTTTTACCAGTACCAGGGCCCCCGGTGATAATACTAAAACGCCGGCGCGCGGCGATTGCACAGGCGACTTTTTGCCAGTCGCTATGGTTCTGTTTAGGAAAAAGCTGATTTAGTGCTTGGCGCAATTGATTTTCAGGCTGATCGATAGGCATTAAACGCTGTTCTAGATGACGAATAACGCTTTGTTCATAGTCCCAATAACGACGCAAATATAAAAAGCTACCTGCAAGCACCAAAGGCTTGTGTTCAGCTGTGGCCTGCGTGGCGCTGCTGACACAACTACTTTGGCGCAGGCAGTGTTGTAGTTCTATCAGGCTAATTCCCTGTAATTGGAGATTAGGTAATAGTTGCTTATGCTCTGGACTGGCGCTATAGGGATGCTCTTCTAGGGCTAAGGCAAAGTTAGGATTGTCTAATGTACCCGCTAAATCTAAACAGATATGGCCACGACTAACTTGGAAGCTAACTAAAGCACTGGCTATGAGTGTTAAGCCGCTCACGCTAGGATCCAGTTGCCAAAGAAAATCTGCAAAGGCTTTATCTAATGGACGTAACCAGCCTAGGTCGACCCACTGATTTAATAATTGAAGGCTAAGCTCGGGCTGGGTTAATGTCGTACTCATAGGTTATGCTCCTGAGTTTTACCCCTAAATAGGCTATCTAAAGCTTCAATTAAAGCGTGCGGTGGGCGTGTAAAATAAACCCCATGCTGTGGCTCATCTAAGCCACGTACAAACCAATAAACTACACCGCCGATGTGCTCCTCGTAGCTGTATTGGCTGCCTAAGCGCAAGCCTAACTGGCGGTGTAACGCTAATACATAAAACACATATTGCAGATCATAACGATGATCTAGCATGATTTTTTCCATGGCTAATTGGGTATAGCTTTCAGCAGTTTCACCAAGCCAATTGGATTTATAATCAAGAATGTAGAATTTACCTTGATACTCAAAGGTTAAATCTATAAAGCCTTTAAACATGCCATTGAGTCGATTAGGTTCAAGTCTTGGTCGTGCAAACTCAGGTAAAACATGCTTTTGCACTAGACGATCAAGCTGTACAACATCCACCTGATTAGCTGCAAACCAAAACTCCATTTCGCACTGATAGTCTGTGAGCTGGGCGAGGCTGACGTGGTTATCACCCAAATTCAGGGGGCTACTCATAGCCGCCACTAACCACTGTTGCACGCAAGTATTCCATTGCTGCCAGTCACGTAACTGTAAACGGTGCTCTATTTGCGGCAAAATTAGCTCAGGCTGTTGTTGCACTTGAGAAAAACCTATGTCAGCAGCTAGCTCAAATAAGCCATGTAAAAAAGTGCCCTGTTTAGGCCCTTTTGGAAAGGTATGAATACTGACACTTGCCGTCTGCTCAGTAGAAATAATTGGCTCAGCAAGGGTTTCATCGTCTAACATGATAGCCGCATCGGCGGTATCTGGCGCTTGATAAGCTAATGGACTCTGGTACTGGACTTTCTCCCCTATTTTTAATGCACTATAAGAAGCAATCCACCAGTTCTCAGCAATATTTCGTTGCATTTTACGGCAAATAGGATGCTGTAATTGTTCAGTCTGGCCTATAAATAGAGTTTCTGTTACTTCATCAACTGGCTTGATCTGTGTTATTTCAGGCAGTGCGACATTGGCTAACACCTGAGGCAATTCAAGGCTAGACGCCAATGCTTGCCCTTGGGTGAGCAGGTAGCCTATGGCTGTAGTGTGAAATGCTGAATCTTTTTTCTGACTACTTTTTATATCCGCCAGACCTAACCAGCAAGCATAACGAGAACGTGTTAGTGCCACATAAAGCAAACGTAAATCTTCAGCCAAACGCTCATTTTCAGCCAACTGGTAATGTTCAGCCGTACTAACGAGCTCTAATTGATGCTGCTGGCTAACAGGGTCATAAAAATAATACGGCTTTTTCTCATTCACTGGTCGGCTAGCGCAAATAAATGGTAGAAAAACTAAGGGGTACTCTAGCCCTTTAGATTTATGGATGGTGATAACACGGACTAAGTCCTCATCGCTCTCAAGGCGCAATATTTGTTCATCGCCGGCATTGAGCTGCCCAGTTATGGTTTGTTCTAGATAACGAATAAGGGCTAATTCGCCATCTAGCTCTACGCTGGCATGCTGTAGTAATTCAGCTAGATGCAAAATATTAGTTAGTATTCGCTCGCCTTGTTCTTGTGCGGTAATACGCTGCGCCAGATGATAATCATGTAATAGCTGACGCAGCATAGGTAATACACCTTGCCACTGCCATATTTTTTGATAGTTACGAAAGGACATTACCTGTTCTTCCCAGAGTAACTCATCATTATTGATCTGCTCTAACTCAAACAAGCTGCGGCAAAACATTCCTGACGCCAATGCGGCTTTTAAGGGCTGCTCTTGATTGGGTGTATGGCAAGCTTTCAAACAGAGTAAAATATCTACAGCTTGAGAGCTAGCAAAGACAGAGTCTTTATCCGATAAATACACACTGCGTACATTGCGTTTTGCCAACTCACTACGTATAGCCTGTGCTTCCGTAAAACTACGCACTAAAATAGCGATATCGCTTGGCTTTACCGCCGTCAATTCAGTATTTTGAGCAAACCCAGCCTGCTGCTGTGCACCAAGATTAAGTAAACGAACTATTTCGCAGGCACAGCTTTGTGCCATTTGCTTACGATAAAGGTTCAGCGATAAAGGCTCATCTTGCTGAGCATAAACTAGGCTTAATGCTGGCGCTGGGGCACCATTTACTATCCATTGTTCTACCTTTCCACTTGCGTTTACTGGCTCAAAAGGGAGGGCATTTTTTTCAGCGGTTTTGAAGTAGAAAGCGCCCTTGCCGGCATCATTTTGCTCAGCATAATTAAAAAGGCTATTGACAGACTCAACCATGCCTTTAGTGGAGCGAAAGTTAGTATCTAGGCTGGATAGATTATGTGCTGTAGCTTCTCGGGCTTTTAAGTAGGTGTAAATATCAGCTCCACGGAAGCTATAAATAGCTTGTTTAGGGTCACCAATTAAAAAAAGCCCTGTTTCTTTTGTCTCTAATTCTAAGTTATAAATTTGATCAAAAATACGATACTGCAAGGGATCAGTGTCCTGAAACTCATCAATCATGGCCACAGGAAACTGTTGACGAATTAGCGCAGCTAAACGCTCACCATTTTGACTCTGCAAAGCATGATCAAGGCGTTTGAGCATGTCATCAAACCCCATTTGCGCACGTATCTGTTTTTCTTGCTCAAAACGTTGCTGTACCCAGCCGCTGGCAAAATAAAGCGCTTGTTGGATAATACGCTGTTGTTGCTCGGCTATTTGTTTTGGAATTTTCCCTAATGCTTCTAATGCAGGATGAACTAAGGCTTGGCTTTTATCTTTCCAAGCATCATGCAGGCCTTCTAGAGATAAGCGCTTGAAGGCGCTATCGGTTAAGCTTAGCTCTACTTCATCAGTACTCGCCCAGTGGTTAATTACCGCCAGCCATTTAGAAACATTGCCTATTTTGAGTTTGCGGCCATCTACTTTTTTATCTTCACAAGCCTGCGAGAGTAGTTGTTTGAGCTCCTCACACCAGTTTAACCAAGGCGCTTTTAGTTCTTTAAGTTTTAGCTCAAATTGCTCTGTTGTTTCCGTCAATCTACTTTGTAGCGAGCCTTCTAACTGTATGCTAGGTTGTTGATGTAAACGCATCAGAGGATAAAGCTGTTCTAGTAGCTTTGTTGGTTCTTGCCAGTTGTTTATTACCCAAGTTAAAGCCTGTGCTTGCAAGGGATAACAGTGCTGGCGCCAAAAGTCGCACACTACTTGCTCCAGCAACTCACTGTGGTCCGTTTCTAAATGCTGTTGAAACAGACTATTACTATCAAATGCATGCTCTCTTAGCATGCGTTGACACCATGAGTGAATGGTTGAGACAGCCGCTTCATCCATCCATTGCGCTGCAACTTCTAATAATAATGCAGGTTGGCTGCGATCTTCGATTGGGTATTCAGCTAATAAAGCGGCAAGCAAGGGGTCTTTTACCTCAATTAAACCGCGGAAGGCTTGGGCTGCCTCAACTAAACGAGCGCGTATGCGGTCGCGCAATTCACGGGTAGCTGCGTCAGTAAAAGTTACTACTAGAATTTGCGGTGGTAATAAAGGTTTGCAAAACGCATTTTCGTTGCCATGTTGCAAAATTAAGCGCAAATATAAAGCAGAAATGGTATAGGTTTTACCTGTACCAGCGCTGGCTTCAATTAAACGATTACCAAACAGCGGAAAATGCAAGGCTAACGGCTGGCTCATTGTCTTACTCCTCAGCACTGTTTAGGGGACTAATACTGGCATTAATCAGTGGGGAATACAGCGTCTTAGCCCAATGGGTAAAGTCGGCTGTGGGGAAGCTGGAAAACTCAGGATACTGGCGTGTTAAATAAAAACTTTGCTTGCGCTCCCCTGTTTTTTGATGACCACCCTCATAGGTAGATGCAGCGGTTTCTAAGGCTTTTTCTTGGTCATCGGCATGCTCTATTGAGTACAAATAGCTCAGTGCTGTTTTCATGGCTACAGGCAAAGGCTGCTGTAAACTGGCTTGCCAGCTAGATATCCAGCTCTGTACAAGCTGTTTTGCCGATTCTGCATCTAAGGCAGGTATTTTATGCTGGGCTTCTTCACTAATAATAAAGGTGGTTACTGGCAAATCACAGGCGCAGGCAAGCACGTGGTAAACATAAGGTCGCAAAATACGGTGCCACTTTAGTTGTTTGCCGCTATAAATGCGCCCTGTTATGCGTTCAATATTTGCTAAGGCCCCCTGCTGGTTTTGGCGCAACCCGCTAAACCAACCTTCTAACCTATATTGCTGATAATTGAAGGTTAATGGTTTGGCACTGGTAACTAGGTTTGGCCATAGCGCTTGTAGGGCGAAAAGCTGTGTAGCCTGATTCTCTAATGGTGCTAATAGTTGCTGTTGCAGATGCTCGCCAAAACCATTCATAGGATAAAAACCACTGCGCTGCTGAATTTGCGCTTGGGCTTCTAAACGCTGTTTAATATGTTCGACTGGCCCTGTGCAGGCGGCATTTAGTAACTCTTCGGCTAAGCGATGCTTGGCTAAGGCATCTACTGCAAAAGGCTCAATATCCAGTTGTTCTTGGCTGTCTTGATTAAAGTAAACCTTCAAACGCTGATTGAAAAAATAACGCACGGGATCACGCAACATGGCAACTAGGCTATCAGGCGTAAGCTCAATATTTACCGGAAGCTGATCCAAGCATTCTGCTTTTACTGCGGTTGGTTTAGGTTGATGTAAGGAGGCCCATTCTTGCGCGTAGGTAAATAGCTGAGGGTGTTCTGAAAAATATTGGCGGCTAAATGGCTGTAATGGATGTTCCAAAGTTATAGCTTCAAGCAATGGGATGCCCTTCTGGCTTTTCCAGCCTTGGGCTAAATGTTCTCGTAGTTGGTTAATTAAAACCGAGGCTGGCCGCTCGCTATTGTCACGAATATTACGTCCTACCCAGCTAATATAAATTTGTTCTGTAGCTGCCAATAAGGCTTCTAATAATAAGTATCTATCGTCTTCACGCCGTGAGCGATCACCTGGGCGATAGTCTTTTGCCATCAGATCAAAATCTAGTGGCGTAGGTGAACGTGGGTAATCGCCGTCATTCATACCTAGAATACATACTAAGCGAAATGGAATAGCACGCATGGGCATCAAGGTGCAGAAATTTACAGCACCAGCTAAAAAGCGTTGGCTTAATCTATCTTGCTCAAGCTGACTTAACCAAGCTTCGCGAGCCACGGCTAAAGGCAAAGGTTGTGTTATTTGTGCAGCCTCTGCTAACTGAAACCAAGCTTCATAAGCCGTTTCTAAGCGTAACAGCAATAATTCATCACGTTCGTTATCTGCACTAAAAAAGTCTTGTAATAATTGTTGAAAAATAGCTACCCATTGCGTTAATGAATGCGTTTGCTCCAGTTGTTGTTGAAGTTGCTCAATAGCTGTTAGTAATTGAACTAAAGGGCCTATGATAGCGGCTTCTAAGCCAGCAATTTCATCATAAGGCTCAATCCCTTGATATTCACCACGGGCGCCTAAGGCATAACCTAGCAACATGCGACGCAAGCCAAAGCTCCAAGTATTTTGTTCTAAGCCTGTCGTTTGACCGAGTTTTTGCCGTTGTTCTGCATTGAGTCCCCAGCGTATGCCTGAACCAGTAATCCAGTTTTGCAGTTGAGGTAAATCTTCTTCCGCAATATTAAAACGCCCCCGTACTGCAGGTACGTCAAGTAAGTCCATTAGATCGCTGACACTAGAGCGTGTTTCTGGCAGATGCAGTAAATGCTCCAGAGCTATGAGTAATGGATCTGTTCCGCGCTGGCCTTGGTCGCTTAATGTAAAAGGAATAGCGCGTTTATCATCCCGTTTATGTTGACCAAAAACAGCTTGAATATGTGCAGCATAACGATTGACATCAGGCACCATTACAATAATATCGCGAGGTTTTAAACTGCTGTCTTGTGCAAAGCGTGCCAATAGCTGGTCGTGCAGAATTTCTACCTCACGTTGAGCGCTGTGTGCCACATGAAAGCGAATAGATTGATCATGCTCAGTATCAATGGGCGCCCACGTATTTTGGGTTTCTTGCAAAGAACGTAAGTTCAGAATGTCATCCTGCAACTGATTAAGTAATCTTTGTTGACCTCGACTATCAAATAAGTCAATGCGCTGATTTAATGCATTAAAGCGCGTTTGGTAATAGGCCGGATCATCGTATTGATCAAGCAAATTGATATAGTCACGCCCTTGTTTGCCCCATGCCGCTAATAACGGATGAGCATGTTGATGCATATCCTCATCTGCAATAGCGATGGGCATGCCTTTCTTGCGCGCGTGGCGCTTAAATTGATGACGTAGTAAGTCTTTATCCTCAACAATATCGCCCCAGTGATACTGACAAGGATTATTCACGCAGAGCATAACTTGGCTGTATTGAGCTAAAGCAGAAAGCGCCTCTAACATTTGCGCTGGCAGTGAAGAAATACCAAACACAATCACACGCCTTGGTAAGCCTTTAGGCATCTGTGTACTAGCGCGCATTGCCTGCATAAAGCGCGGATGTACGCCAGCACGACTTTCCAAGAGTGTTTGTTGCCCTAAATCTTCAATTAAGATACGCCATAAAGAAGCTTGCCACGCCAGTGAGCTTTGTTCTGTACTTTCTACAGCTTTAACTTGCCCATGCACATTGATTAATTGATCTTTTCCTTGAGCCCAGTCTTGTAGCCAATCTGCCCGATACACTTGGTATTGGTCAAATAAGTCAGCTAAGCGCTCTGAAAGCTGATAACGCTTACGTAAATCAGCATCGTCTTCTAAAAAGCGCTGTAAAGGCTCGAACTCTGGGCGGTTAATGATTTCAGGTAAAAGACGCATTAATCGCCATGTGAGAGGCGCTTTATCTAAAGGTGATTCTTTGGCAACATTTTCTGTACCCAACACCGTGCGGTAAGTGCGCCATAAAAAACGTGCTGGTAGCTCTACCTGTGTTGCTGCGCAAATGCCACCACCTTCGTCAGCCGCTAAAGCCAGCTTGAGCCACTGGGCAATGCCATTACTTTGTACGAGGATTATTTCATTTTCTAATGGATGCAGTGGATTAGCACTCATCCATTGCACAATCAGCTCACGTAATTCTTCAAGCTGATTGCCATGAATCACCATAAATCCTGGTGTAAGTTCTGACATTGGTAACCCCCCTTTAGCGAATTAGGCTATTGTGCCAGCCTTTAAAGACAAATGGTGTCGCTACTAAAAATTATTAGAATTTATAAACTGACTGTGCTCGCTCAATATAATTAGGCTAAGCTTTACTAGCATGCTAAGTTTAACGATGCTGTATGTTACATGCACTGGCAGCAAGCAAACTATTAAGTAGTTGCGCTATCTACAGATGGATATGAGGATATTTTAATGACTGATAAAAACAGCTTATTCACTCAACTGAGCACAGAAATTGCCAATATTGAACAGCTTTTAGCGAATTCAGGCGAAGTCACAGAGAGTAGCTTAGCGAACTTACGTGGCCAACTTGAAGAAAGTCTAGCCAAAGCTAAAGATAGCCTTTCAGAAAATCAGCAAGCACTGATTGAGCGCGGTAAAACAGTGCTTACCCAAGCTGAGCAGTTTATTAAAGAGCATCCTTATAAAGCATTAGCTATTGGCGCTGGTGTGGGTTTATTGCTGGGTTACTTATTCAGTAAGCGATAATTCTATGAATGCTGATGAAAAGCCAGATCTTAGCCATGGGAAGAAGTTTTCTAAGGCAGCCTTAGGCCTTATTTCCAGTCATTTTCGCTTATTTGTTATTGAGTTGAATGAGCAAAAACAGCACTTTTTAAAGCAAGTAATTTTACTAAGCTTGGTGTTAATTTTTGGCTTATTAAGCCTATTGGCCTTAACGGCTTTGATTATTATTGCGTTCTGGGATAGTTACCGTATTTGGGCGGTGGTTGGTGTCGTCGTTTTTTATGTTTTAGCCACACTGGTTTGTTTATGGCGCTGGAAAGTCAGTTCACGCCATAGCCCACCTGCTTTTGCTGATAGTTTAGAGCAGCTAGCTAAGATGCGTGAGGAACTATTTAATGAAGAAAACTAAGATAGAAGAAAAGCGCTTACTAATACAACATATAACCGCTTGCCGTGCATTAATTAAACAGGAAAGCCAAGAACTCTTAAAACCTGTAACAAAAGTACAACAGCTACATCAAAGGTATAAACGCTTTTATCCCTATATTGCTATTGCTGGTGGTGTTCTGGCTGGGTTCACAGTTAAAAAACAGACTAGCAAGCCCAGTGGAGTTTCTTTATGGCAAACCGCTATACAGGCCTTATTAGTGCTACTCCCATTTTATGTAAAACAGCCAACACCAACGCAAGCAGAAGCATCTGAGCCTACTAAGTCAACGAATAATCCATAAAGCACTTGCTAAAGGCTTCCACTTCCTTTTATGTTACTTGCTGCTTACATCATAAGAGGAAGTATTGTGGATTGGCAGCGTTTATTAAGCCGTGAGCGTTTAGGTAAAGCCACACACAGTCCTGAAGAGTTAGGACGTAGCCCCTTTCATAAGGATCATGACCGTATAATTTTCTCGGGCGCCTTTCGCCGTCTCGGACGCAAAACCCAAGTACATCCGACTTCTAGCAATGATCATATTCACACGCGGCTAACCCACTCATTAGAAGTGAGCTGTGTTGGGCGCTCATTGGGCATGCGTGTGGGGGAAATGCTACGAGCAGATAATAGCTTACCTAGTTGGTGTAGTAGCGCCGATTTAGGCATGATTGTACAGTCAGCGTGCCTTGCGCATGATATTGGTAACCCTCCTTTTGGCCATTCGGGTGAAGACGCCATACGTCATTGGTTTCAACAGGCAGCTGACCGTGGCTGGCTAGACGATATGACAGATGCCCAACGCCAAGATTTTTTAAGCTTTGAAGGTAATGCTCAAGGTTTTCGTGTGTTAACGCAATTAGAGTATCACCAACATGACGGTGGTATGCGTCTAACCTACGCTACGCTAGGCGCTTTCCAAAAATATCCTTGGAGTTCTCGTTACGCTAATGCTGAAGGCTATAAAAAGCATAAATTTGGCGCCTACCAAACAGAAATTGCACTATTAGAGCAAGTCACTGAAAAGCTAGGAATTCCGAAGCTGGAGAACGAACGCTGGGCGCGCCATCCTTTAGTGTACTTAATGGAAGCGGCGGATGATATTTGCTATGCCTTGATTGACTTAGAAGACGGGTTGGAAATGGACTTACTCAGTTACAATGAAGTGGAAGCTTTATTGCTGGGTTTAGTTGGTGATGACTTACCTGAAACCTACCGTGCACTGGGCCCGCAAGACTCTCGACGCCGACGTTTAGCTATTTTGCGTGGTAAGGCAATTGAGCATCTTACCAATGCCGCCGCCCATGCTTTTGTGGATCAACAAGAGGCACTCTTAAAAGGTCGGCTAGAAGGTGACTTAGTGGAGCATATGGTTGGGCCGGCAAAATCTTGCGTGCTGGGTGCTAAACAATTAGCACGTAGTAAAATATTTCAAGATAAGCGCAAAACCTTGCATGAGATTGGCGCCTATACCACTTTGGAAATATTGCTTAATGCCTTTTGTGGTGCCGCATTAGAACAGCATAGAGGTAAGGCTTTATCTTTTAAAAATCGACGTATTTTTGATTTATTAGGTAACAATGCACCATTGCCTTCCATGCCACTGTATGGTGCTTTTATGCAGATTGTAGACTTTATTGCAGGAATGACAGATAGCTATGCTACTGAAATGGCCCGCGAAATGACAGGACGCTCAAGCCCTACTTAGGGCCTGAGCTGTTTATTGGGTTATTCTGTAGTAGCCTTGGCAGGAATAACCTCTATTTTGGACTCAGCCTCAATGACTTGCTCTGTTAGTAATTGAGCTTCTTTTTCAGCTTTAGCTATTTGCTTGCGTAATTTCTTAATAGTCATGCGTGCCCGTGTTAATGCAAGCCAACTCAGCAATGCACCTAAAATTAAGCCAGCAATGAAAACGATAATTAAGAAAGTGGCAATAGGCAATTCTGGGCTAGACCAAGTAAAGAACTTAATACTACTACTGGTTTGATTTCCGAGAATAAAGAAAATAGTAAAGGCAGCTAATGCTAAAGCTATTAGCAAAACGAAGATTTTTTTAATATGTCGCATAAACTTTTCCTAGCGTTTACGCATTCGAGTTGGCTAGTTCTTCATTTACTCGGTCACGCAACTCTTTGCCCGGTTTAAAATGAGGCACATGCTTTGCTGGCAAACGCACAGTTTCACCAGTTTTAGGATTTCGCCCAACTCGTGGTGCGCGATAATGCAATGAAAAACTACCAAATCCGCGTATTTCAATACGATCGCCAGTAGACAATGCTTGGGCCATTTGCTCCAAGATGGTTTTTACCGCAACCTCAACATCCCGCACCATAAGATTAGGATGCTGTGTAACAATACGCTCGATGAGCTCTGACTTTGTCATTACTTTTCCTTTTTTATCAAGCATCTAGCCATTTTTTAGCACGCTTGATGAGATTTGAACAGTCTAAATTCTGAACAATCTCAAAGATTTGCAATTTTAAGTCACAATTCGTTATGAAATAACTACTTAACTCAATAAAGGAGTTGATAGTTTCCTCCGTTTACAAACTTAATAGTAAGCGTTGTCACGATTGCTATGGTCAGTTACATCCCGTACACCTTTCATTTCAGGAATACGCTCTAGTAAGGTTTTCTCAATGCCTTCTTTTAACGTAAGGTCAATTTGATGGCAACCTTGACAACCACCGCCAAATTGAAGAATAGCAACACCATCTTCAATATCAACTAAGGTTACCTGCCCGCCATGACTGGCAAGACCGGGATTAATTTCAGTTTGAAGATAGTAGTTAACTCGTTCAGGGAGTGGACTGTCTTCACGGATCATAGGTACTTTAGCATTAGGGGCTTTAATGGTGAGCTGGCCGCCCATGCGATCTGTTGCAAAATCCACAACGGCATCTTCTAGGAAAGGTTCACTGACTGCATCAATCCAAGCTGTAAAGGCGGCTAGTGCCATAGGCGTATCTTCTGGCTTCTGTTCACCCGGCTTGCAATAAGCAATGCATGTTTCAGCATAAGTAGTGCCTGGTTGGGTAATAAATACACGGATGCCAATGCCTGGGGCGTCTTGCTTTGCTAATAAATCGGCCAAGTATTCTTGCGCAGATTCGGTAATCACTATAGTGCTCATGCTAACTCCTCAAATGATAGCCGTAGTTTACGCTAAATTACGGCTAACCACAAAGACCAAGTATTTTAGTATGGTATTACCAACTGAGGTTAATATCTGCAAAACTATTCACAGTTGTATGTCCTACTAGACTAGCACCATCACGTGCTAGGCCTATCGTCTTAAAGCCTGCTCTAGCTGCTGCATCAAGCTCTTGTACCATGTCCGATAAAAATAAAATCTGTGCCGCTGGCAAATCTAAGGTTTGGCTAATATTACGATAAGCGCTTATTTCGCGTTTAGCACCAATGGTGGTATCAAAATAACCTGAAAATAACGATGTAATGTCGCCTTGCTCGCTACAACTAAAGAGTAATTTCTGTGCTTGTACTGATCCTGATGAGTAAACATAGAGTGCAATGCCTTGCGCAGCCCATTGTTCTAGAACAGGAAGCACATCAGGATATAAGTGCCCTTTTATTTCTCCGGTCAAATAACCTTGTTGCCAAACCATACCTTGCAACGCTTTTAATGCAGTATGTTTTTTATCTTCTTCCATCCATTGTATGAGCTGTGCGATTAACGCTTCTAAACTAAGATGTTTGCCTAATTCTGTGTGCAATACTCTAATTTGCTCAGCCACATCTGGGCGTTGTTGTTGTTTTTGTAGAAACTCGGCTATATGCGCTTTGGCATAGGGAAATAAGGTTTTATAAACAAAACTAACTGAAGTTGTAGTCCCTTCAATATCAGTAACTATTGCACTAATCATTTCCAGTCGTCCATGTTTGGAAAGTCTTTTGCAATGCTATCGCCGGTATATTGAGCGATCCAACCTTGAGGATTGTTAAACAGACGGATAGCAATAAAGTACGGATGCTCGCCCATATCAAACCAATGCTTACTACCTGCTGGTACTGAAATTAAATCGCCTTTTTCGCAAAAGACAGCATATACATGATCTTCAACATGTAAGTTGAATAAGCCACTGCCAGCGACAAAAAAGCGTACCTCATCTTCACTATGCGTATGTTCGTCAAGAAATTTAGCACGTAATTCTTCACGATCAGGATGATCTTCTTTGATGCTCACCACATCAAAGCTTTGATACCCCTGCGCTGCTATTAATTTATCTATGTCTGTGCGATAGGCGGCAATAATATCTTCACTGCTTGCACCAGGTTGTAACACGGCGCTAGCTTGCCACTGTGCAAAATCTACGCCTATTTCAGATAGCTCACGAATAATATCGTCAGCATGATTAAGTAAACGCTGTGGTTGCACGGGATCGTTAACATGGTAAACCGCTAGGCTACTCATAGTTTCTCCTCATCTATTAATGGGCACCTAAGCTCAGTAGCTTTAATTCGCATTCTAAAAGAAACTCTAATGCTTCTATATGACGCAAGCTTTCATTCATATCTGCGCCCCAAGTATAAACGCCATGCCCGCGAATAATATAAGCCCAACAGTCAGGATGAGCGGCTAAATAAGGGGCTATTTGGGCGCAAAGTGAAAGCATATTTTGTGTGTTGTCAAAAATGGGAATAATTAATTCACATTCATGAGTGTTTATGCCAGAAAAGGCTTTTTGTAATTCATAACCAGTTAATCTAAGTTGCGTGGTTTTGCTCGCTAAAGAAATAACAGTAGCATTGATTGAATGCGTATGTAGTACAGCACCCACTTTAGGTCGTAGTTGGTAAAGCTGAGCATGCAGTAAGGTTTCAGCTGAGGGTTGCTTAGCTTGTTCTAGACTGTCTCCTTGCGCATTACAAAGCAAAATATCTGCTGCAGTGAGTTGTCCTTTATGTTTACCAGAAGCGGTCAGTAAAATATGTTGCTGATCTAAACGAGCCGAGTAATTACTACTGGTAGCAGGCGACCAGCCACGACTATACAAGAACTTTCCAGCCTCAATAATTTGCGTACTGAGTTGCTCACGCATTCGCATCATAGCTAGGCTCCTTTAAATAACGCGATAACAGCATAGCCGCAACTATTGCAGCTAAACTGCCTAATAAGAAGGTAATACTAGGGCTTAAACCTTTCCAGCTATAACCTGCATATAAAGCACCTAATGCAGCACCAGCACCTGAGGCTGAAACATAAAAAGCTTGCGCTTGCCCTTGTTGCTGGTTGGTAAAACTCCGTTGAATAAATTGAACTGCTGCCACATGAAAACAGCCGAAGGTAGCTGCATGTAACACTTGAATAAACAACAGCATCACCCAAGACTCAGCCCAATGACCTAACAGCACCCAACGTAAAGTCGCAATCATAAAGCTGCTTATTAATAGTGTTTTTAAACTACAACGCTCAAGCAAATAGGGCATGATTAAAAACAAGATAATTTCAGCGACTACACCTAAAGACCACAACCAGCCAATGGTATCTCGGGAATAGCCTAGCTGTTCAAGGTAGATACTAAAGAATGTGTAATAGGGACCGTGGGATAGTTGCATTAACGCAATGCACAGATAAAACGCAAGGATTGAAGGCGTTTTTACTGACTGCCAAATACTAGATGATGATGCACGTTGGCTGGTTGTGTGTTGTTTTTTATGGGGTACCCATAAGCTACTTAAGAAAATACCCAGCATGACACTAGTGACAGCGATAGGATAATAACTTAAGCCAAAATGCTTAAAGAGATAACCAAAGCTCACCACAACCACAATAAAACCAACAGATCCCCATAAGCGAATTTGACTGTAACGCCCTACTTGTTTGCCTAAATGAGCTAAAGTTATGGCTTCAAACTGGGGCAAAATGGCATGCCAAAAAAACGCATGCAAGACCATCACTAATGCCAGCCATGCATAACTTTGACTAATAAATATCAGCATGAAGCTGCAGAGCGTGAAAAAAGCCCCTAAGCGTACGATAGCTAATCGTTGTCCTGTTTTATCGCCTAGCCAGCCCCACAGATTAGGCGCAACACAGCGCATCAGCATAGGAATGGCAATTAATTCTCCTATACGCTCTGGACTAAACGCTAAATATTCTAAATACAGCGGTAATAAAGGTGCCGTGGCGCCTAACAGAGCAAAATAGAAAAAATAAAACCCTGATAAGCGCCTGTAAGGCAAAGGCGTAGGCATTTTATAGCTGAGGTAAAACCGGAGTAGCCACCTGAACATCAGCATTTTGTCCGCGCTGACGTAAGTAATGATCCAGCAGTACAATCGCCATCATCGCTTCTGCAATAGGTGTTGCTCGAATGCCCACACAAGGATCATGGCGACCTTTAGTGATCATTTCCGTTGCTTGTCCATCTACAGTGATTGAGCGACCGGGCGTAGTAATGCTAGAGGTTGGCTTAAGTGCTAAATGCGCCACTATAGGTTGGCCCGAGGAGATACCTCCTAGGATACCGCCGGCATGATTAGATAAAAAACCATCTGGAGTAAGTTCATCACGATGCTCTGTACCACGCTGGCTAACACTAGCAAAACCATCTCCAATTTCAACGCCTTTTACCGCATTAATACTCATCAAAGCATGTGCTAATTCAGCATCTAAACGGTCGAAGATAGGCTCACCTAAGCCAGGTAATACGCCTTCTGCTACTACAGTGATTTTTGCACCTACCGAGTCTTGGTCTCGACGTAGTTGATCCATATAGCTTTCAAGCTGTGGCACGAGTTCGTCGTTAGGGCTAAAAAAAGCGTTCTGTTCAACTAGCGACCAATCCTTAAAAGGAATTTCTATAGGGCCAAGCTGGCTCATATAACCACGAATCAAAATACCTTTAGTGGCAAGGTATTTTTTAGCGATAGCGCCCGCTGCAACACGCATTGCTGTCTCGCGAGCGCTGCTGCGACCACCACCACGGTAATCACGAATACCGTATTTATGATGATAGGTGTAATCTGCATGTGCGGGACGAAAAAGATCTTTAATCGCTGAATAATCTTTTGATTTTTGATCCGTATTGCGAATGAGCAACCCAATAGGACAACCAGTTGTTTTGCCCTCAAAAACACCAGAAATAATTTCTACTTCATCGGCCTCTTGACGTTGGGTTGTATGGCGGCTAGTACCTGGCTTGCGACGATCTAATTCTTTTTGTAAATCATCTACTGTTAGCTCCAAACCAGCGGGGCAGCCATCAATAATCGCCATTAGACCTGCACCATGGCTCTCACCAGCAGTTGTTACAGTAAATAATTTGCCAAATGTATTGCCTGACATTCGGTTACTCCAGCCTAAGTCCGATTAATAATTAAGATGACTTTGAAACAGTTCTTGATGCTGACGACACTGTGCTGCGGTTAACGCAAAAACCCCATGACCACCTTCATTAAACTCAAACCAAATAAAGTCAACATCAGGATAAAGTGCCTTCACATGCACTTCACTATTGCCCACTTCAACCACCAACAGCCCTTCTTGAGTTAAGTGATCGGCTGCTTCAGCTAGCATGCGCCTTACCAAGTCTAAACCATCCGCACCGCACTCTAAGGCCATACTTGGTTCATGTTTAAATTCTTCTGGCATTTCCAAGAAGTCTTCTGCATCCACATAAGGTGGATTACTTACAATCAAATCAAATTTCTGATTGGGTAAACCATTAAAACCATCACTTTGCACAGTGTAAACGCGTTCTTCTAAACCATGACGCTCAATATTGATATTAGCCACCTCTAACGCATCAAATGATAAATCACTCAAGACTATTTCTGCATCAGGAAATTCTTCTGCACATACAATGCCTATACAACCACTGCCTGTGCATAGGTCTAAAATACGCTCAGGCGTATGGGCAAGCCATGGAGTAAAGCGCTGAGCAATAAGCTCTGCAATAGGCGAGCGCGGCACAAGTACTCGCTCATCTACAACAAAAGACATGCCAGCATACCAAGCTTCGCCTAATAAATACGCTGTTGGAATGTGCTGTTCAATACGTTGTGCTAATAAACTACGAAGATGTGTATGCTCATCTTCTTCTAGGCGGCAATCTAGATAACTATCACTAATCGTAAAGGGTAAAGATAATGCCCCCAAGACTAAAAGACGGGCTTCATCGAATGCATTATCTGTGCCGTGACCAAAAAAAACATCAGATTGATGAAAACGTGTTACAGCCCAGCGGATATAGTCGCGCAGGGTTACAAGGTTATGAATGGTCACTGTGGGCTCCTTAAACGATAAGTCATAATTCTATCAGGGAAATCAATTAGATAAAGCTTTCATCACGGCCTTCTAACATATTTCGTTTAAGTAAAACATAAACAGCCCCTGCACCACCGTGGCGTGCTTGGCAAGATGTAAAACCAAGCACCTGTTCATGCTGGCGCAACCATGTATTCACATGACTTTTTAATAAAGGCACACGCCCATCTTTACGAGCGGCTTTACCATGGGTGATACGAACACAGCGGACTTCGAAACGACTGGCCTCAGCCAAAAACTCCCAGAGCAAACTACGTGCTTGATCAACTTTCATTCCATGCAGGTCAATACCACCTTCAAACTCAATCTGCCCTGCCTTGAGCTTGCGCATTTGGCTTTCTTGTACGCCGTCACGCGCCCAGTAAAGCTCTTCTTCTGAGCCAACATCCAAGACAAACTGATCAGACATGCCATCAACAATGCGTTCTGCTGTAGTATTGAGCAGTGCATTTTTTCGGGCTTGCATTAGTCGTTGCTTGTCTGCAGGTGATTTACCTGTATCTGCTTGATCAACCTGAATACGGCGTACGCCTTTCATCTGCTGAGTAAACAAAGAGAAATCATCATCGTCTTGCATATAGAGTGTCCGCTGATTTTAAAAGACTGCTCAGTTATAAATGGCTTATTAAAGATGTAGCAAAGGTCATTACAACATAAAAAAACGGAGCAAAAGCTCCGTTTTTTAATCAATCCCCAAGATATTACATCTTAGCAATCATTGCATCACCAAACTCAGAGCACGATAGTAATTTAGCGTCGCTCATTAGGCGCTCAAAGTCGTAAGTTACAGTTTTAGCTGCAATTGCGCCATTGATGCCTTTGATGATTAGGTCAGCAGCTTCAGTCCAGCCCATGTGGCGTAGCATCATTTCGGCTGAAAGAATCACTGAACCTGGGTTAACTTTATCTTGACCTGCGTATTTTGGTGCAGTGCCGTGCGTTGCTTCGAACATAGCAACGTTGTCAGATAGGTTGGCGCCTGGAGCAATACCAATACCGCCTACTTCAGCGGCTAGAGCGTCAGACAGGTAGTCACCATTAAGGTTTAGTGTTGCAATAACATCGTACTCTGCTGGGCGTAGCAGAATTTGTTGCAACATAGCGTCAGCAATAGCGTCTTTAACAACAACGTTTTTGCCTGTTTTTGGATTTTTGAACTGCATCCATGGGCCGCCATCTAGCAGCTCAGCACCGAACTCATCACGGGCAACTTCATAGCCCCACTCTTTGAAGGCACCTTCGGTGAACTTCATGATGTTGCCTTTGTGCACGATAGTTAAAGAATCACGATCGTTATCAACAACATATTGCAGTGCTTGACGAACTAAACGCTTAGTACCTTGCTCTGAAACTGGTTTGATACCAATGCCGCAGCCTTCAGTGAAGCGGATTTTAGTAACGCCCATTTCTTCAGTTAAGAATTTAATAACTTTCTGCGCTTCTGGAGAACCTGCTTTCCATTCAACGCCAGCGTAGATGTCTTCTGAGTTTTCACGGAAGATCACCATGTCTACGTCGCCTGGTTTTTTCACTGGGCTAGGAACGCCTTCAAACCAACGCACTGGACGTAAACAAACATAAAGATCTAGCTGCTGACGTAAAGCTACGTTGAGTGAGCGAATACCACCACCGACTGGCGTGGTTAATGGGCCTTTAATAGAAACAACGTAGTCGCGTACAGCGTCTAAGGTTTCTTGTGGTAACCAAGTGTCTTGGTCATACACTTGAGTGGCTTTCTCACCAGCAAATACTTCCATCCAAGAAATTTTGCGTTGACCGTTGTAAGCTTTCTCAACTGCTGCATCAACCACTTTGATCATTACTGGGCTGATATCTACACCAATTCCATCACCTTCAATGTAAGGAATGATTGGATTATTCGGTACGTTCAATGACATATCGGCGTTAACAGTGATTTTTTCACCGGCTGGCACTTGGATCTTTTGATATCCCATGCTGGACTCCGTCAATTAGGTGGACATGACCTACCAAACTGTTTATTTGGCAGGCGAAATTCCTTGGCTTGAGCGATATGCCCATCGCCTAAATGCGACTAAGCGCTATAAGAAATCAGTCTAAGTGGCTGAATTTCTTAGAATTGCATAACCTTGTCTGAAACAGGCATTGTAGTCAAATAAATGTAGCGCTACACATATACTACAACAGTCGTATGACTGAAAAGTTAAGCATAATAAATGCAAAGTTTGTGATCTAGGTATAGGCTTTCATTACTCAAATTAGTTCAGAGGCAACTTTATGCGTTTTTTACCTCATGTAACAGTCGCTACCATTATAGAGGATCAAGGAAGGTTTTTGTTGGTAAAAGAATTAATCAATGGTCGAGAGGTCTTTAATCAACCTGCGGGTCACCTTGAAGCCAATGAGTCGCTAATTCAGGCTAGCATCCGTGAAACCATGGAGGAAACAGGCTGGGAAGTTAAGCCTTTTGCTGTAACAGGTATCTATTTATATACGGCACCTGCTAATGCGGTGACCTATCAACGTGTGTGTTTTGCAGCTAAGCCAATTAAGCACCATACTGATGCGACTTTAGACGCAGGCATTCTTGGTCCCCATTGGTGCACTCGTGAGGAATTGCTTAGCCTAGAAGCACAATGGCGCAGCCCTATGGTTTTGCAGTGTATTGATGATTACCTTAATAAGCCTCATTACAATTTAGATGTTTTACGCTAAGTAGCTTACAGGCTTTTCTAATGTAATCTGCTAAACTATCTTTTTTCTTAAATTAACTCATAGATCATTATGTACAACCCAGCAACAACTCGCGTTATTGTCGGCATGTCTGGCGGCGTAGACTCCTCTGTATCAGCCCTTTTACTCATGGAGCAAGGCTATCAAGTAGAAGGCCTGTTTATGAAAAACTGGGAGGAAGATGACGGTACTGAATACTGTACCGCCAAGGAGGACTTGGCTGACGCTCAAGCTGTCTGCGATAAATTAGGCATTAAGTTACACACGGCTAACTTTGCAGCGGAATACTGGGATTTTGTTTTTGAACACTTTTTAGAGGAATACAAGGCAGGACGTACGCCTAATCCAGATATTTTGTGTAATCGCGAAATTAAATTCAAAGCCTTCCTCGACTACGCCAAAAGCTTAGGTGCAGATCTTATTGCCACTGGACACTATGTCCGTCGCCGCGATATTAATGGCCAAACACAGCTACTTAAAGGTTTGGATAACAATAAAGATCAAAGTTACTTCCTGCATGCTGTTGGTGGTAATGAAATTGGTCAATCATTATTTCCAGTGGGCGAATTAGAAAAACCAGAAGTGCGCGCCATTGCTGAAATGCATGGTTTAATTACCGCTAAAAAGAAAGACTCAACAGGCATTTGTTTTATTGGTGAGCGTCGTTTTACTGACTTTTTAAAGCAATACTTACCTGCTCAGCCAGGCAATATTGAAACCACTGACGGCCAGCTGATTGGTACTCATAACGGTTTGATGTATCACACTATTGGACAGCGTCAGGGCTTAGGTATTGGCGGCATGAAAAATGCAAATGATGATCCTTGGTATGTGCTCGCTAAAGATATGGTGCGCAATGTGCTTATTGTGGGCCAAGGTAACGAAAATCCTTGGTTATTTTCACGTACATTAACGACCAGTTCAATCATGTGGGTAAATCCTATTGAACTGACGCAGCCATTAAAGTTAACTGCCAAGGTACGCTATCGTCAGCCTGATCAAAGCTGCACTTTAGAACAAACTGCTACTGGTTATTTAGTTACCTTTGATGAACCACAAAGAGCCGTGACTCCAGGGCAGTCAGTCGTATTTTATGAGGGTGAAATTTGTCTAGGCGGTGGCATTATAGAAACCACAACAGCATGGGATAGCGAGATAAAACGACCATGAATAAGACCCAAGAACAGCTAACTGCATTAGCAGGTGTTTTTCAAGCAGCCTCTAGTGTTGATCATATTGCACAAGTTGGACAGATTCCTCCTGCTGTTCTGAGCACGCTATTAGGCACCTTGCTGATCCGCAATCCCCAAACAACCCTGGAGGTTTTTGGAGGAGATGATTTAAACTTACGTGATGGTTATAAAGCACTAAAGGGCGCTCTTAACCATGATCCTAACGAACTTCCACGAGAAGCGTTGCGCTATGCACTCTCTATTATTTCGTTAGAACGCCAACTGATGAAAAAACCAGAAATGCTCGCACTCATTGCCAAGCGTCTTGATCGTATAGAGCAGCAAGTCCAGATGTTTGGCATTACTCATGAAAATGTGATTGCTGCTATTGCCAGCCTTTACCAAGATACTATTAGCACTTTCCGTCAGCGCATACAGGTCCATGGTGAGGTGCGTTATTTACAGCAAGAGTCAACAGCAGCACGTGTTAGAGCCTTGCTATTTGCAGGAATTCGTTGCGCTATGCTATGGCGTCAGCTGGGCGGCCATCGCTGGCAGCTTGTATTTAGCCGCGGAAAGTTACTAGCTACTTTAAAACAGCGTTTTTAGTCAGTTTTAAGTCGAATAACGCTGCATTTAACCTAACGCCTGTTAGCTTAAAAAAATTACTCTTTGTAGAGGATAACCAATAATTAAGGTTAACTGTGCCTCTTTATTTTGCAGCTATTCACTAAGATGCCCTACTACCAATCAATAACAGATTGTCGTTACTGTGCTGTACGCTTAAAAGCCTACTTACCACTAAACCTTTATTTGCCAAACATTCTTTAAAATAAAGTATTTGCGCTGACATCTAACACCTTTGAGTTAACCATGGCCTTTTAATGTTAGGGTCGCAACTAAAGTTTTATAGGATTTTTTAGCCTAACATTGCAACTAAAAATCATTATACAGAAGCCTACTTCTTAGGTTTTTTTTAGCTATGCTAATAGCCAAACTCTCCCTTTTAAGAAGTCACTTATGAGAACCTCTCGTCCGTTTTTAGGTGCTGCATTTCTAGCCTTATCAGCATTACTCTTTGCTGCAATGGGCGTAGCTGTGCGTGAAGCTTCAGCTAATGTTAATAATGAAACCATAGTATTTGTACGCAATCTGGTTGGGTTTCTATTTTTTATTCCTATGCTCATGACAAAAGGCTTTACGCCTTTTAAAACACAAAAACTTAAATCTCATTTTTGGCGTGGTTTTTATGGGTTGGCTGCAATGTATTGCTTCTTTTATGCGATTGCCCATTTACCACTTAGCGACGCCATGGTATTCACTTATGCCGCCCCTGTGTTTATGCCCTTTATTGCATATTTTTGGTTAAAAGAGCCTTTATCTAAGCGTGTTTTATTTTTTTCATTATTAGGTTTAGTTGGCGTTTTATTGGTAGCCAAACCAAGTAATGCGTTATTTAACTTGCTTTCTTTGGTGGGGTTAGGCGCCAGTATCATGGCGGCTACTGCCTATGTTTCTATTCGCGAAATGAGTGATACTGAGCCAGCTTTTCGTATTGTTTTCTACTTTGCACTCTTTAGCACTTTATTATCTTCTATTCCGCTAATTTGGGCCTGGCAGCCTGTTAGCTCACAAAATTTATTATGGATGGGTATTGCAGGATTGCTCGCTGCTTTCGCACAGATAACCATGTCTAAAGCCTATACCCAAGCTTCACCTACGGTAATAGGCCCTTTTGCTTATAGTGCAATTATTTTTGCTGGCATTTTTGGCTGGATGCGCTGGAACGAGGTGCCTGATATTGCCTCAGTTTTAGGGGCATTACTCATTATTGCATCTAGCGTTTTAGCATTGGTTTACCGTAAGCGCTAACTCTTAATGGCTATTTGCTGTAGACTATAGCGCTTCCATTGATTAATCCTTTGCAAGAGATCGCACCATGCAGCTTTCCTCGCTTACTGCCGTATCACCTGTTGATGGTCGCTATGGCAGCAAAACGTCCGCACTTCGCCCTATTTTCAGTGAGTTTGGTTTAATTCGTAGCCGTGTTCACGTTGAAGTGCGCTGGTTACAGCGCTTAGCCGCGCATGCAGAAATCGGTGAAGTAACCGCTTTCTCGGCTCAAGCCAACGAATTACTAAACCAATTGGCAGAAAACTTTCAGGTCGAACAGGCTGAGCGCGTTAAAGAATTTGAGCGCACAACTAATCATGACGTTAAAGCGGTTGAGTATCTTTTAAAAGAACAAGCTCAGAAGTTACCAGAGCTTGCTAAAGTCAGTGAATTTATTCACTTTGCCTGCACCAGTGAAGACATTAACAACCTATCTCATGCACTTATGCTGCGTGAAGGTCGTGATAACGTACTATTACCATTAATGCAAAAAATAGCTGACAACTTACGCAAACTGGCTGTTGAGTTTGCGGAAGTGCCTATGTTATCACGCACCCATGGTCAGCCCGCGTCACCTACTACCATGGGCAAAGAATTAGCTAATGTGGTTTATCGCCTTGAGCGCCAAATTGCACAAGTAAAAGCTGTTCCATTACTGGGTAAAATCAATGGTGCTGTGGGTAATTACAATGCACACCTAAGCGCTTATCCAAACATTGATTGGGAGGCTAATGCTCGCGAATTTATTGAGGAAGATCTAGGCCTCGCTTGGAATCCTTATACGACACAAATTGAGCCACACGACTACATTGCTGAGCTGTTTGATGCCATCGCACGTTTTAATACTATTTTGATTGATTTAGACCGTGATATTTGGGGCTACATCTCCCTTGGTTATTTCAAACAAAAAACAGTAGCAGGTGAAATTGGCTCATCAACCATGCCGCATAAAGTCAACCCAATTGACTTTGAAAACTCTGAAGGCAACCTTGGCATTGCTAATGCCATCTTCCAGCATCTTGCCAGCAAACTACCTGTTTCACGTTGGCAGCGCGATTTAACAGACTCTACCGTACTACGTAACTTAGGTGTAGGCTTTGCTCACAGCGTGATTGCCTACGAAGCCTCGTTGAAAGGTATTAGCAAACTAGAACTCAATGCGGCGCGCTTGGCAGAAGACTTAGATCATTGCTGGGAAGTGCTTGCTGAGCCAGTGCAAACCGTAATGCGTCGCTATGGTATTGAAAATCCATATGAAAAACTTAAGGATTTAACCCGCGGCAAAGGCATTAGCGCCCAAGCTTTATTGGCATTTATAGATACACTTGATTTACCCGAATCAGCCAAAATTGAATTGCGCGCACTGACTCCAGCAAACTATATTGGTAATGCTGTGGCTCAAGCTAAACGCGTTTAAATTGTATTAGCCTAGTATGAAGCGCCCAGCCTTTGCTGGGCGTTTTTATCTTTATAAATTATATGCGGAATCAATCACTTGTCTAACTTTTCTAATACTCCACTAGAAGTACTGGGTGGGATGACTGCTGAGGTTTTTTTGCGTGATTATTGGCAAAAAAAACCATTATTAATTCGAAATGCATTTCCTAACTTTCAAAGCCCTCTTGATGCTAATGAGTTAGCAGGCTTATCGCTAGAAAGTGAAATAGAATCACGTATTATAATTGAACATGGTGAAACGCCATGGCAGCTTTTGCATGGCCCCTTTGAAGAACAAACCTACGAAAATCTGCCACCATCGCATTGGACTTTATTGGTTCAAGCAGTTGATCAGTTCATTCCTGAAGTTGCTGAATTACAAGAGTCATTCCGTTTTCTTCCTAGCTGGCGGATTGATGACGTAATGATTAGCTATGCCACTCAAGGTGGTGGTGTTGGGCCACATTACGATAATTATGATGTATTTTTACTGCAAGCGGCTGGACAGCGCCGTTGGAAAATTGGTCAAGCATGCAATAGCCAGAGTGCACTATTAAAACATCCAGATTTACGTATCCTAGAACACTTTATGGATACCGATGAATGGGTTTTATCGCCTGGCGATATGCTCTACCTCCCTCCTTGCCTAGCCCATTGGGGAATCGCCGAAGATGACGAATGCATGACCTGGTCATTAGGTTTTAGGGCACCAAGTAGTGCTGAAATTATTACGCACTATACTGATTTTGTTGCCCGATTTTCTCCTGACGAGGACCGTTACAGCGATAGTCAAATGACGCTGGCGACTAATCCCGCGGAAATTCGCAGCGAAGATATCCAGCGCTTACGTGCACTGATTAATGAACAGTTAAATGATGACCGTTTATTGCTTACGTGGTTTGGGCAGTTTATGACCGAACCAAAATATCCTGAACGAGTCCAAGCCTGTGACGTTGAACAAGATGAAGTTACTCAAGCGCTAATAGAGGGGGCATTGATCTTACGCAACCCAAGCGCACGTTTTGCTTGGAGTACAATCCGTTTAGAAAAAGATGTACCAGCAGCCCTACTTTTTGTTAGTGGAAATAGTCGACTTTTTTCTGCTCACTTAGTTGAATTGCTAAAACTAATCTGTTCGGATGATCCTTTGCATCTAACTAATCTACAACCATGGCTAGAAGATGATGAGGCGCTCACTTTGATCAGCGAATTAATAAAGCAAGGCAGTTTGGAGTTTGCCGATGAAGAATAATAACTTAACCCTGCGCATTGCTGACTGGCACCGCGATAATGCAGACTTACGCCGTATTCGAGAAGCCGTATTTATTCGCGAGCAAGGCATACCACCTGAGCAAGAATGGGATGCCGATGACTTAAGTGCAACACACGTCTTAGCCTTTGAAAACGACTTTGCAGTGGGCACTGCACGCCTGCTTGCTAATGGTGAAGTTGGCCGCGTGGCCGTGCTAAAAGAATGGCGTGGTCTGCATATTGGCGAAGCTATTATTGAAAAAATTTTAGAGGCCGCCCAGCAATTAGGTATCGATCAACTGTCTTTGCACGCACAAACACATGCTGCAGGTTTTTATGAGCAGTTTGGTTTTCAAATCGATGGTGATGAGTTTATTGAAGCAGGTATTTTGCACGTCAACATGGTGCGCAAAGCCTCTTAAATTTTGTAGGAACTAACTATGCTGAAGAATTCGCTCTTAGCGTCATCATTGTTAATTGGGCTAGCTCATTTTGCCTTAGCGGCAACAGAGGTAGTGCCATTAAATTATCGTAGTGCTGCGGATCTAGAGCCCATTCTACAACGCTTAGCTGGCGATCAAGCTAACATTGCCAGCTATGGTAATCAGCTGATTATTTCTTCAGACGATCCTCGCAAAATGGCTGAAATCAAACGCCTTATCAGCGACTTAGATACAGAACCTAAACAACTATTAATCACCATTGACCGAACAGGTTCAGGCCAGACTTACGAACAAGACTACGCTGTTAAAGGTCGTGTTGAGCTAGGCAATTCTCATGTGGAAATTGGTTCTGGAACGCAAAATCGCCTATCACATAACTCACGACTAACGAACTTACAAGGTAGTCAACAATTTCGTACTCTTGAAGGCTCAACCGTCAATATTACAAGCGGCATGCAACGCCCGCAGGTAACAGAAGTATATAAAGACAAATATGGACGCATTATCGAACGCAGGCAAAACTATAGCCAAGAACAAGGCTTACGTATTACCGCCAATGTTCAAGGGCAGCAAGTTACGCTAACAGTTGATGGCAGTTATTTATCTCCTCATTCCAACACAGATAACGTACAAACAGGTAGTATTAGTACCCAATTAACTGGGCGCTTAGGGCAATGGTTTGAGTTAGGCAAGCTAAGTACCCAGCAACAGTATCAAGGCCAAGCAATTAATGAATATCAGCAAAATTCTGACCAAAGTAGTATAGGCATACGCGTCAAAGTAGAGCTGACAAACCAGTGACTGATGAGTTTCTACGACTTTCTTGTAGTGTTCTAAAAAAAACACTACAAAATGATTGACGAAAGGATTTTCACAGCGCATTATGAATCCCGCTCCCGCTAGCCAGAGCCTCTTGAATGGGTCTCCTAGATAATTAAGCGAACGATTTATTATCTAGTGTTAAAGGTTTTACCGAATACTTTAACGGGGTTGCGACTGGAACAGTTGTCCTGAGGGACTGGGAAGCCTAATAGCAGAAGAATCAGTGTTAGCTTGAAGATTAGTAAACCTCGTGTTTTGCCTTGGTAGCGGATGTCAGACTATTCTGATGCAGCAGACCATCATCTAGCTTAATCTGTTCTCCCCCTCCTCAGACAATATTCAAGTCACTTCACCGGCAACGGTGGCGAGCATCACGAACCAGTATTTGTACTAGACAAATATCGTGAGCAGTCGGTGCTAAACCAACTATTTATTTTGAAGGATTGTCCATGTCTACTTATCAAAACGAAATCAAGGCTATTGCTGCTCTGAAACAACAAGCAGGTAACGGCTGGAGCGCAATTAACCCAGAATACGCAGCTCGTATGCGTATCCAAAACCGTTTTAAAACTGGTCTAGACATTGCTAAATACACTGCCGCGATTATGCGCAAAGACATGGCAGAGTACGATGCTGACTCTTCTGTGTATACCCAATCATTGGGCTGCTGGCATGGCTTTATTGGTCAGCAAAAACTGATCTCTATTAAAAAGCACTTAAAAACCACCAATAAGCGTTACCTATACTTATCAGGTTGGATGGTTGCAGCACTACGCTCTGAGTTTGGTCCACTACCAGACCAATCTATGCATGAAAAAACTTCAGTTGCCGCTCTAATTGAAGAGCTATACACCTTTTTACGTCAAGCAGACGCACGTGAATTAGACTTGCTATTCAGCCAGTTAGACGATGCTCGTGCTGCGGGTGATAAAACTAAAGAAGCTGAAATCCAAGCTAAAATTGATGGCTTTGAAACGCACGTAGTACCTATCATTGCTGACATTGATGCGGGCTTTGGTAACGAAGAAGCCACTTACTTAATGGCTAAGCAAATGATTGAAGCAGGTGCTTGCTGTATTCAAATCGAAAACCAAGTATCTGACGAAAAACAATGTGGCCACCAAGACGGTAAAGTAACTGTCCCACATGCAGACTTCCTAGCTAAAATCAACGCTGTACGTTATGCCTTCTTAGAGCTAGGCGTTGATGATGGTGTAATTGTTGCTCGTACTGACTCATTAGGCGCTGGCTTAACTAAGCAAATCGCTGTAACTAATGAACCTGGCGACTTAGGTGATCTTTATAATAGCTTCCTTGATGGTGACTACATCAGCGATGCGAGCGAGATCTCTAACGGTGACGTAGTCATCAAATCTAATGGCAAACTACTAAAACCTAAGCGTTTAGCTAGCGGTCTATTCCAATTCCGCGCGAACACTGGCGTTGATCGCGTTGTTCTAGACTGCATCACTTCACTACAAAACGGCGCTGATTTACTGTGGATTGAAACCGAAAAACCACACGTAGGCCAAATTGCTGAAATGGTTAATCGTATCCGTGCCGTAGTACCTGATGCTAAGTTAGTTTATAACAACAGCCCATCATTCAACTGGACGCTAAACTTCCGTCAACAAGTATTTGATGCGTGGAAAGAAGCTGGTAAAGATGTTTCTGCTTACGATCGCGCTAACCTAATGAGCGTTGAATATGACGGTACTGATCTGTGTGCAGAAGCTGATGAGAAGATCCGTAACTTCCAAAAAGATGCTTCTCGTGAAGCGGGTATCTTCCACCACCTGATTACGCTACCAACTTACCACACAGCGGCACTATCAACGGATGATCTAGCTAAAGGCTACTTTGCTGAAGAAGGTATGCTAGCTTACGTGAAAGGCGTGCAACGTCGCGAAATTCGTAACGGCATCGCCTGTGTTAAGCACCAAAATATGGCAGGTTCTGATATGGGCGATACCCATAAAGAATACTTCTCTGGTGATGCGGCACTAAAAGCAGGCGGTAAAGACAACACAATGAACCAGTTCTAAGTCATAGTTATAACGCGTTACACTGTGTTTTTAGCCCCTACTTTGTAGGGGCTTTTTTATGTTAGCTATGCTTTAATAACATTTAAGTTGCGGTCTCGAATCTAATCTCTTGCTCTATACCTTGCTTTATCAAAATAATTTTCTCAGTAGTTACTAGAAAAAATCGCTCAACTTGTTGTTCCAAGGTTGCATTTTTTAAGATAACAGGCATTGCAAAGTAACAATAAGCCCCGCCTGATAAGCAGCCAAAAATCCGATCTTTTATTATTATTTGATTCATATGTCTTTTATTTAAACGAATACTGGAACAGTCTTGCAAGCTAAGCACATCACCTCTATTTAAAATAAATCCATCTGCAATTCCATTAATTATTTTTATATATAAAAATCCGTGCAAACAATCAAAGCATTTATTAGTTAAAGCTGTGCGATCTAAGCTAAAATGCATACGGGCTATACCTTTCCTTAGGGTTACCTGCTCTTTTTACCTAAAAACTATTAAGTAGTTGCGAGCAAGAACAGAGCTTCTGTTTACAGTGTTCATGCAAAGCATATAGATAACTATAGCCTATATTTTTCTGATTGCTTTAAATACTAGATAAAAATAAATTATT
The DNA here is from genome assembly GCF_047470865.1 of Pseudomonas sp. F1_0610. Taxonomy (NCBI): domain Bacteria; kingdom Pseudomonadati; phylum Pseudomonadota; class Gammaproteobacteria; order Pseudomonadales; family Pseudomonadaceae; genus Pseudomonas; species Pseudomonas sp. F1_0610. The sequence continues at coordinate 179,275 of NZ_JAZDRH010000001.1, read as the reverse complement.
TAAATAATTATTATATATTTTAACTAATCCAACTTTCACCAATACTGTCATAAGAAAAACCAAGCAGGTGGTTGGGAGATATTAAGTGCAGCAATGCAAAAGCAACAAGTGTGCAATATGTATCATCTATCTATTCATTAAATACATTCCAATTAATTCTTGAATCTAGCCTGTATTAGCATATAAAAATAGTATCTAAAAAAATATACCCTTAGCAGCCTTTAAAACCACTTTAGGCTACTAAGGGCTAGCTCCATATAGGGTTATTCAGTGTACAGTTTTTGTTGATATGCCTTGATAACAGCTATGGATTCAAGATGCTGACCCTGCTCTAAAAAGCTAATAACGTTATTTAAGTAATCTGGGCTTGGTTTAAACTCAAAGTGCATTTTTTTATTGAAAGCAGCAAAGCTTTGCTCGATTAATTGAGGATGGCTAGCAATGGCTTTAATGTTAATACTAAAACCATCAAAAATATAACGTAAACCGTCTAAATTGCCTTTTAAAGGAACTGTTCCATGGTTCTCGCCTTCATATTGGACATAGCGATAGTTTAAATTTATAAAAGGTTTAGTCTGTAAATAGTGATTAAAGGCTTTAATCCCTTGATAGTGATCCCCTTGCGCACCTTTGTTTTCACTTTCGCCTACTTGTGTTAAGAATAAAAACTTATGGTTAAAGTCTTTACCTTTACTGGCTTGAAAGCGTTTTAGCATCACTTGCTCATCCCACCAGATACTAGGGTCATGCACTATGTAAGCGTTAAATATATCTTTGCCATTGAGCATATGGTTAAGTGCGGTAATCCCGCCAAATGAATGCCCGATAAAAATGTTATAGCCATTAGTTCTGTAATTCTGGTTGATATGGCTATATAAATCATTTTCTAAAAAATCAAAGAAAGCAGCATTCCCGCCTGTCTCGCCTTTGATTTTACTATCTTGTTCAGCACTCATCTTACTAGATTGTTTAACGGTAGGTGTTAAATCACGTGTACGGTTAGTATTTTCAATACCAACAATAATAGCTTCTGGCATTGAAGGGTAAGGCGATCGCGTTAATTTTTCGACAAAAGCTGTTAAGTAATTAAAATTACTTTCACCATCTAATAGATAGATTACAGGATAAGCATGCTTTATCGCACTTTCTTTCGCATAGGAAGCCGGAAGGTAGACTTGGATCGAGCGATCCTCATCTAAAACGCTTGCTTTAATGCTATAGCGCTTACCTATAACAATCTCCTCTGCTCCTTGCGCGAATCCTTGCCAACTAACCAGTAAGGATACAAAACCCAGAATCCACTTTTTCATACTACTTCTCATTACTTAGTTAAAGAAAAGTAATAATAATGATTATCATTTAAATGCGCAACGAGAAGTGGCTTCGATTGCTTAGCTTAATAGGTAATGAATAGCGGGTAAGGTTGCAAAAGAAGCAATAATGCTATAACCGAGTATGGCTACAGCTAAGTCACCTTTAAGTCCGGCACGCTGCGCTAGAATAACAGCTACAATCATAGTCGACATACCTGCCTCTAATGCAGTTACTTGAATGGCAAGTGTCTGCGCGCCTACGGCATAGCCTAAGGCAACTACCACTAATGGCGCAAAAATAAGTTTCCACCCGATGCCAACAAAGATTGGCAATAATTCTTCACGTACGACTTTCAACTTAATTTGCATGCCCACACTAAATAGAGCCAGTGGGCTTAACGTAGCGGCCATCTTACTCAGTGGTTGATCAATCCAAGCTGGCAGAGGGCCATATGTAAAATTCACCGTTAAGCCTATGATAAGTGCAAACATAGGTGGAAAGCTCATCACCTGCTTAAACATAGATTTTGCAGTTAGTTTCTGCCCTGTACCTATGGCAAGTAATGCAAGGCCAAAGGTCGATAGAATAATAAAGGTGCCCAATTGATCGCTGAGTACCGCAATAGCTAAGCCTTGATCTGCGTAGTAAGAAGAAACTATAGGATAGCCAAAGAACGCAGTATTACCTATTCCTCCTACCAATATAACGGTACAAACAGTGGCTCTTGACCAGTTAAAAGCGCGGCCAATGGCAGCTAGTACTAAAGCACCTACAACAAAGGCAACCCACATAGCGAGAATAGGATAAAGACTAGCATGCGCTAGATCTAAAGCAGGCATTAAACGTATGACAACGCAAGGTAATGCGATATGAATGAGCCACCAGTTAACACAGGCAACCATGTTCTCTGGGGCATTAAGAAAACGACGTGTTATAACGCCTAAACCAATAGCTAAAAAAAGTAGACTATCCATATACCTAGTAACAACTGTAGTTGATTTGCGAAAATACATTTTTAGCGCGAAAATCTTCAAAACAGTCGCAGGGCTGTATTACATCAATTAGGGCACTAGCCGAAAGTCGTACAAGTTTAACATTGTTTCAAATGTAACAAAACACGTCCTCTTGCACTACTTAAAGGTTTTCATACCTATTCATATCTAACACGCCAAACTCAATAGGCTGTGATTCTTTAATATGTGCCGCTACATCATGAAAGTAAAACCAAAAGGCTGGATGGGTACGACGGATACCAAAACGGTCAACCATTTGAGTAAAGTCTTGCTGCGTTTTAATGGACTTCCATAAACGAATAAACTCAGGCATATCGTAGGTTTTGACATTAAAAATAAAGTTTGGATAGCTGCTAAGCACTTCTGGGTAAACCGTTAAACTGTCTTTTTCTGGTTGTAAACGTAGCGATTCTCCTATCATAAAGGCAACATTAGTGTGCGCTCTATTGCGCATGATGCTATAGATTTCACGGCTGGCGTCACTACGTTGCACCCGCAAAATACTAGCTTCAGGTAAGAAATTGATAATAGGTAGTTGCTTGGCTGGAATACTGGCAATTTCACTGAGCAACTGTTCTGTATCAGCCATTTCCTGATCAAGGTTAGGATTGAAGCACTCCTTGCCTGTATAGCAGCGATTAATATAATCTGCCCGCGCATTAATGGCTTCAAAGCGCATTAACAATTGCTGCGCAAAGGCTTCGCGCGCTCCTTCCTCTGGTAACGCTAACGCCGTTTCTGTTTTTTTGTCGATATCTGTGTAATCAAACCACGCTTTTATCTTTCCAGCTCGTTGATACCAGCTTTTCAAATAGGTTTTGCGTGTTTCAGGTGGCATTAAACGCAGAAAGTTAACCTCTGCGCCATTACGAATTAAATCAAAATAAAGGCGGGTTTGGGCTTGGTGCGAAACATTACCAAATACATCAAAGTTGACCACTAGTTCGTAATAAGTGCGTTCAAATAAAGGAAAATCTAGCCACCACATAGTTTGCGGCACATCACCAATTAAACCTTTGCGTACAGAAGCACTGTCATGTTGGCGGAAAATAGTGAGTAGTGCATTATCATTACCCGACCAAATATGTCCCCAATCTGCTACTTCTGCGTAACTGTAATACTCACGGCGTAAGTCTTCATATTCATTACGAATTTTACGATGCTTTTTCCATGAGTGGTATAAGTCGCCTAGATCATCAAACTGCCCTGGCATGGCAAGTAAGTCTGTAGACTCCTTGCGAAACTTCGCATTATTGACATAAATATCATGCTTAGGATCTTGGAAAAATGCCCAAAAATGGTCACGTATAACATCAGTCGCAATTTGTCCGCGGCAGACCGGTCCTCGAATAAAGGTTCGCACAAAATACTCGGCATTATCTAACATAAATTGATAACGTGCTTGTGCTGGTATTGCCTCAAAGGTTTTGAATGGATTAGCACTTTGTACAGCGCCATAAGCAGGTAGTTTATCGTTAACCCAATTATTTTGATAAAACAACTGATCAATGTTAGCTAGTTTTTCATCATTTAGCTCAAAGGTAATATGGGTTTTATGCACTATGACATCAGGCACAGGGCGGATACGGTAAAAAAACTTTAGCCCAGGATCGTCATTTGGGCGACGAGTGTTGATAACTTCTATAGGTTCGCCAATAGGTGTACGCGAACGAACGATTTGAAAGAAGCGCCCTTCTTTGCTGTCAGGAAAATATAAATGAGCAAGAAACAAATGCTCAAACAACCAGCGATTAACCAAGGATTCACGAGCGCCTATTTTATTAAATTCAGATTCCCATTTCGCGATCTGTTGCTGCTCGTAGGCATCCGGTTGCCAAACTTTCCAATCTATAGGTGCCTTCTGCTTCAGCCATGCTTGCACTGTGTCGTACTGCTCAGGCGTTAATCCTGTAACACCAAATGGCATACCGCCATGCGCTACTGCGGCAGCGTAGGCATCAAACTCGGTATCAGTAACACATTGGTTAATACGATCAATACTAATATCTAACTTTTCGGGTAAGCGCTTATTAGGTTCAAAAGGCTGCTCTTTGCCAAGCTGCAGCATACGCCCTAGCAATGCTACTTGTTGTTCTTTTTGTGCTACAACGTCATGAAAACCTTTCTCTTTCCATGCAGGCGCGCCAAAGGCATCAACAAAAATGCGTGTCGTATCCTGTGTTTTTAAACGCGCACCATTGTAAACAGAAAGCTTACTAGCGCCCCGTGCAACACCTTCACCACTCCCTAAATTAAGCTGGCAAGGTGAGTCATAGCAGGCATGACAGGCAACGCAACGCTCAGTAAAAATAGGCTGTATATCTTTTGTATAAGATAAGGGTTGAGCCAGACTGCTAGCTGCGCAAAGTAGCCAAACCGAGATACCTAAAATGAGGTTACGCATTGAATAAACGCCTTATTATTTTAACTATAAGTTATAACAAAATATTTAGTTTAGTATATAAAGGAATAAAACCAAATAGCACTTAGCTCTGATATGATTAGAGTTTAGCTTATTTTCTGTTTGGGTAATACATGCCATGGATCATTCTAACTTACGTCTAACCGCTTTAAAACAAGCCTTAAAAGAGCGCATTTTAGTGCTTGATGGTGGCATGGGTACTATGATTCAAAGCTATCAACTGACAGAAGCTGATTTCCGCGGCCAGCGTTTTAAAGACTGGCCTATTGATGTTAAAGGTAATAACGATCTTCTTATTCTAAGTCGCCCAGATATTATTCAAGCGATTGAGCGTGCCTACTTAGATGCGGGAGCTGATATTTTAGAAACTAATACCTTTAATGCTACGCGCCTTTCTCAAGCAGACTATGGCATGGAGGCACTGGCTTATGAGCTTAATAAAGAAGGCGCGCGTTTAGCACGTGAAGTTGCCGATGCCAAAACAGCTCAAACACCTGAAAAACCCCGTTATGTTGCTGGTGTATTAGGCCCTACTAGTCGTACTTGCTCGCTCTCTCCGGATGTCAATAATCCAGGTTATCGCAATGTTACTTTTGATGCCTTAGTTGAAAACTACACTGAGGCAACATTGGGACTAATTGAAGGTGGCGCAGATCTTATATTGATCGAAACTATTTTTGATACGCTCAATGCCAAAGCTGCTATTTTTGCAGTACAGGCTGTATTTGAAAACATTGGCTATGAATTGCCTATTATGATTTCAGGTACTATTACGGATGCTTCAGGACGTACCCTTTCAGGACAGACAACTGAAGCTTTTTGGAACTCAATACGCCACGCCAAGCCTATTTCTGTAGGTTTAAACTGTGCGCTGGGGGCTAAAGACTTACGCCCTTATTTACAAGAGTTATCAGAAAAAGCAGATACCTTTGTGTCGGCTCATCCTAACGCTGGCTTACCCAATGCTTTTGGTGAGTATGACGAAACGCCAGCACAAACAGCAGCGCAAATTGAAGACTTTGCTAAAGCCGGCTTCTTAAATATTGTTGGCGGCTGCTGCGGAACTACTCCAGAGCATATTAAAGCCATTGCCGAAACGGTTGCTCGCTACCAGCCACGCACTATTCCAGACATTCCCAAAGCCTGTCGTTTATCAGGACTTGAACCTTTTACTATCAGTCGGGAAAGTTTATTTGTAAATATTGGTGAACGTACCAACATCACAGGCTCCGCCCGTTTTGCTCGCTTAATTCGAGAAAACAACTACACCGAAGCCTTAGAGGTCGCTTTACAGCAAGTTGAAGCTGGAGCGCAGGTAATTGACATCAACATGGATGAGGGCATGCTAGATTCTAAGCAAGCCATGATTACCTTCTTAAATCTGATAGCAGGCGAACCGGATATATCGCGCGTGCCTATTATGATTGACTCCTCAAAATGGGAAATTATCGAAGCGGGTTTAAAATGCATTCAAGGCAAAGGTATTGTTAACTCTATTTCATTAAAAGAAGGTGAAGCTGCTTTTATTGAGCACGCTAAACTCTGTCAGCGCTATGGTGCGGCTGTTGTAGTGATGGCATTTGATGAAACAGGGCAAGCGGATACCGCTGCTCGTAAACGTGAAATCTGTGCTCGATCTTACAATATTTTAGTTAATCAACTCGGCTTTCCTGCTGAGGATATTATTTTTGACGCCAATATCTTTGCTGTAGCAACGGGCATTGAAGAGCACCACAACTATGCGGTTGACTTCATTGAAGCCTGCGCCTGGATCCGTGATAACTTGCCTTACGCACTAACTTCTGGCGGTGTATCTAACGTATCTTTTTCATTTCGCGGCAATAATCCTGTGCGCGAAGCCATTCACTCAGTATTTCTGTTTCATGCCATTAAAAACGGCCTGAATATGGGCATTGTGAATGCGGGACAACTAGAGATTTATGATCAAATCCCTAGCCTGTTACGTGAGCGCGTAGAGGATGTCATCCTTAATCGCCACTCTAATTCAACAGAAGCCCTGCTTGCTATTGCAGAAGATTATCGCGGTGATGGCAGTAAAAAAGAAGTAGAGAATGAAGAATGGCGTGAATACAGCGTAGAAAAACGCCTAGAACACGCGTTAGTCAAGGGCATAACTACCCATATCATCCAAGATACAGAAGAATGTCGGCAAAAGTATGCACGGCCTATCGAAGTAATTGAAGGGCCTTTAATGTCAGGTATGAATGTTGTTGGCGACTTATTTGGCAGTGGCAAAATGTTCCTTCCTCAGGTTGTCAAATCTGCCCGAGTAATGAAGCAAGCGGTTGGCCATTTGATTCCATTTATTGAGGAAGAAAAAGGCGACAAACCTGAAGCCAAAGGCAAAATTTTAATGGCCACCGTCAAAGGCGATGTACACGATATTGGTAAAAATATTGTGGGTGTTGTTCTAGGCTGCAATGGTTATGACATTGTTGATCTTGGCGTTATGGTGCCAGCTGATAAAATCTTGAAAACAGCTATTGAAGAAAAATGCGATATCATCGGACTATCAGGGCTTATTACCCCATCACTGGATGAGATGGTGCATGTTGCTAAAGAAATGCAACGTCAAGACTTCCAGTTACCTTTGCTTATTGGTGGTGCTACTACATCTAAAGCACATACGGCGGTTAAGATAGATCCGCATTACACCAATGACGCAGTTGTTTACGTGACAGACGCCTCACGTGCTGTTGGCGTAGCAACTAGTCTGCTCTCTAAAGAACTAAAAACTGATTATGCTATTAAAATACGCGAAGAATATGCCGACATCCGTGAGCGCACAGCAGCCCGTAGTGCGCGCACAGAATACCTAAGCTACACGCAAGCAGTTGCTAACAAACCTGTGTTTGACTGGAACAACTACCAAGCACCAGAACCTAAATTCTTAGGTACAAAGCTACTGGATAATATTGATTTAAATAGGCTGCGTGAATACATAGACTGGACTCCTTTTTTTATTTCTTGGAACCTTGTAGGCAAGTACCCCCGCATTTTTCAAGATGAAGTTGTAGGCGAAGCCGCCCAAAACTTATTTAATGATGCGCAAACCTTACTTGAACAAATGATTTCCAAGCAACAAATTAAAGCACGTGCTTTACTCGGTTTTTGGAAAGCTGCGCAAGTAGATGATGACGATATAGAAGTTTACGACGAGCATGGTCAACTAATGCAGCGCTTACATCATTTACGTCAACAAGGTATTTTGCCTGATAACAAGCCCAATATGAGCCTAGCCGATTTTGTAGCCCCCAAATCAGCCAGAATCAATGATTACATTGGCGGCTTTATTACGACTGCTGGCATAGGCGCTGAGGAGCTAGCGCAAAGCTATCAGAACCAAGGGGACGACTATAATGCCATTATGGTAAAAGCTTTAGCTGACCGATTAGCTGAAGCCTGTGCTGAATGGTTGCATCAACAAGTACGTACTTATTATTGGGGTTACGCTCCTGATGAGCAGCTAGATAATGAAGCCTTGATTAAAGAGCAATACAGCGGCATACGCCCTGCTCCAGGCTATCCAGCCTGCCCTGATCATACCGAAAAAGAACAGCTATTTAACTTGCTTGATCCTCAGAAAATCTCAGGCGTTAGTTTAACTGAGCATTTTGCCATGTTTCCAACCGCCGCTGTTTCTGGTTGGTACTTTGCTCACCCACAGGCAAACTACTTTGCAGTTGGGAAAATAGAAAAAGATCAAGTCACCGCTTACTGTCAACGTAAACAGGTTGATCTAGACTATGCAGAACGCTGGCTAATGCCTAACCTTGCTTATGATCCTAGTTAATTGAATGAAAAAAGGGCGAAGTTTGAACTGCCCCCATTTATTGGACAAGTTAGTCATTCAGCGGACAAGGCCTGAGTTCGGTATTGTACTGGACTTGGCCACTTAACTCATCATGTCTGGAAAACCATCCATAGACTATTACGTGGCTTCAGCGAGAACCTAGGATAGCGTAAAGTAATTTTCACATAGCCGTCCAACAGCGTGGCCAAAAGCGGCCAAAAGAAGTAGAACCTCAAGCACCTAGCAGAAAGATGAGATGAACTACCTCTTGAGGTAGATTCTCAGATCATTTGGATTTATATAAATCAATATTCCTATTAGCTATAAATATAGCACAAATAACTACTTCAAGATATATAGAAGTATTGCTATCGTCAACAGTCCTAGAAAAAGCTGAAAATCAGCCGCCTGATACAGGAAACATCATGTACATTTATGACCAATATGACCAGCAAATAGTGGAAGATCGCGTTCGCCAATTTCGTGATCAGACGGCACGTTATTTTGCTGGCGAACTAGCAGAGGAAGAATATCTGCCTTTACGCTTACAAAATGGCCTTTATGTGCAGCGGCATGCACCTATGTTACGTATTGCGGTACCTTATGGTTTAATGTCTAGCACACAGGTACGCATGCTGGCGCATATTTGCCGTGAATATGACAAAGGCTATGCGCATATTACAACACGCACCAATGTCCAGTTGAATTGGCCACAAATTAAAGATGTCCCTGATATTTTAGAAAAACTAGCAACAGTACAGATGCATGCTATACAAACCAGTGGTAACTGTATTCGCAATACAACAACCGACCAGTTCGCGGGTGTTGCTCCTGATGAAGTAGTAGACCCGCGTCCTTGGTGTGAAATTATTCGTCAATGGTCAACCTTTCACCCTGAGTTTTTACGTTTACCGCGAAAATTTAAAATTGCAGTCAACGGCTGTGTCAGTGATAGAGCAGCCACTGAAGTGCATGATATCGGCTTAGAAGCTATTCGTAATAACCAAGGTGAGCTAGGTTTTAAAGTTTTAGTGGGCGGTGGTTTAGGTCGTACACCTATTGTAGGTAGCATCATTAATGAATTTTTGCCTTGGCAACATTTACTTAGTTATTTAGAAGCTATTTTACGCGTTTATAATCGTTTTGGTCGTCGCGATAATAAGTACAAGGCTCGTATTAAAATTTTAGTGAAAGCCCTCACTCCTGAGGTTTTTGCGAAGCGTGTTGAACAAGAGTGGCAACATATAAAAGATGGCCCTATCACGCTCACCAGTGAAGAAGTTGAGCGCGTCAGTAAATATTTTGTTGATCCTGCTTATAAGAATTTAACTAATTTTGATTTTTCCCAACTAGATCAAGAGCATCAAGGATTTGCCCGATGGCGTGCGCGCAATACGCATCCACATAAAAAGACAGGCTATGTTGCTGTCACCCTATCATTAAAGAAAACAGGTATTGCCCCAGGTGATGTGACGGAACAGCAGCTTTATGCTATTGCCGACTTAGCTGAAAAATATAGCTTTAGTGAGGTGCGTAATACCCATGAGCAAAACATTGTTTTGGCAGATGTTGAGCAAGCTCAGCTATTTAATCTATGGCAAGAAGCCCGTGAGCTTGGTTTTGCAACACCTAATATTGGTTTGATTACTGATATTATTTGCTGCCCTGGCGGTGACTTTTGCGCTTTAGCCAATGCTAAATCCATTCCTGTAGCTCAGGCTATTCAAGAGCGTTTTGACAATCTTGATTTTGTTTTTGATATAGGCAACATCGACCTAAATATTTCTGGATGCATGAACGCTTGTGGTCATCATCATATTGGTAATATTGGTATTTTAGGCGTGGATAAAAAAGGTGAGGAGTTTTATCAAATATCCATTGGTGGTAGTAGTGGCAGAAATGCTCAACTAGGAAAAATTTTAGGCCCCTCTTTTGCTCAAGAGCTGATTCCTGATGTCATTAGCCAAATTATAGAGTTGTATGTAGAACAACGCACAGAGGAAGAAAGCTTTATTGATACCTATCGCCGTATTGGTATGGAGCCATTTAAGGAGCGTGTATATGCTAGTCATCACTAAAGATTTAACCATTCAAGAAAGTGATTTTCATTGGGTACTGGATGCACAAGAGTTACCAACAGCATTCACCGCTGCAAAAACATTAATAAGCCTTGCTATCTGGCAGGAACATAAAAAAGACTTATCTGTGCTGCATAATCTCAGTTTAATTTTAAATAGCGATGAGCTTGTTGAAGACATTGAACATGATTTAACTCACTTTCAATTAATTGCACTTAATTTCTCAACATTTAATGATGGTAGGCATTTTAGTAATGCTCGCTTATTACGTGAGCGTTTTAAATACAGTGGTGAAATTAGAGCCCTAGGTGATGTAACACCTGATCTTATGCCTTATATGTTACGTTGTGGGATTGACTCTTTTCAATTAAAAGAAGGCAGCAAGCCTGAATTGGCTTTAGAAAAAGCTAGAGAACATTACATTAGCTATCAAGCTGCATTTGATGAAAAGCTACCTCTTTATCGCCGCAGAGCAGTTGCCTGATTAACTTTAACAATGGAAAAATGAAAAAGCCCCAGTTAAAACTGGGGCTTTTTTGAAACTACTTATTCAATAATTATTGAACTTGAGCTTCTACTTCTGCTTCAACGCGACGGTTTAGAGCACGGCCTTCACGTGTAGCATTGTCAGCGATTGGGCGAGTTGCGCCGTAACCAACAGAGTTCACACGCTCACCTTCTACACCGTAAGTCTGTACTAGAACGTTACGTACAGAGTTTGCACGACGCTCAGACAGTTTTTGGTTGTAAGCTGCAGGACCTGTAGAGTCAGTGTGACCTTCTACAGTAGTTGCAGTTTGTGGGAACTGTTTCATGAAGTCAGCTAGGTTTTCGATGTCTGCATAGCTGTCTTTACGAACTACGTCTTTGTCAAAGTCAAACTTAACGTCTAACTCAACACGTACAGTTTCTGCTTCAACTGGGCAACCATTTGCATCAACAGGAGTACCTGCTGGAGTATCTGGGCATAGATCTACTTCGTCGCAAACGCCATCAAAGTCAGAATCTACACAAGCTACTGGGTCAACAACTTTAGCTGCTTTTGGAGCACCACCAAAGTTAACACCAACGCCTAAACCTGCTTGCCACTCGCTTTGATGGTTGTCTAGGCCGTATAGACCTTCAACGCCAGCGCGTGTAAATAGATTTTCAGTGATGTACCACTTAACACCAGCACCTACAACTGCGAAAGTTGTGCGGTCACGGTTTGAATCATGACGCTCACCTTTTAGGTTGCTGATGCTTTGATGACCAACACCTGCAGATAGGTATGGACGTAATGCATCGCCATTATTACGGAAGTGATAAGTTGCATCAAAAGTAGCTAAAGAACCTTTAACTTTTTGACGCTTAGCAGCACCGTTACTGTGCTCAGTGTTACGCTTATCAGAGCGTAGATCGCTGTAGTCACCGTATGAAAGACCTAAAGATACTTTATCAGTGATGAAGTAGCTTAAGCTTCCACCGTACAGATTACCGTCAGACATGTTACGGTAGCTGTCAGTAAAGTAACGTTTAGCAAAAGCTTCAGCCTCCACCGCTCCTTGGCCTTGTGCGAAAGCACTTAAGGAAGACGCCGCGAGAATTGAAGCGATGGTCGCACCAAGGGTGTTCTTCAGCTTCATAGGTAATGTCCCCATTGTATTGATATGATTAATACTACCACTCGTTAAATATTACATGATTTTTCAATTAAAAGCATCCTGCATTGTAGTTTTATCAGTTTAAACTTCAATGCTGTGCGCAAAATTTTCACGTAATCTGTCGATGGCTCGTTTATAACGCATTTTTGTAGCGCTTAAACCAAGGCTCATAATATCCGCTATTTCTTGAAATTCAAGCTCTGCTACAAATCGTAACACTAAAATCTCACGATCTATTTGATTAACGTGAACTAGCCAACGATCTAAGCCTGCCGTATCTTTTATTTCTGGTGCTTGATCTTCAGAAGCTTCTTCTTGAGGATTCAAACTTAATGCATCTAATAAACGTCTTTTACGTCTATCTTTACGAAATTGAGTTATGCACTCATTATAAGTAATACTATACAGCCAAGTTTTAAACTTGGATTTTCCTTCAAATTTTTTAATGCCATACAATACTTTCAACATAATTTCTTGACAAATATCGTCAGCATCCCGCTCATTACCTAAATAACGCGCGCACACATTAAACAAGGTGCGCTGATAACGTCGCATAAGCTCTTCATAAGCTGTAGTGATATTAAATAGTTCTACACGCGCCTTCTCAACCAATTCTTCATCAGTCAAAGACGTTGCGTTATACAGCGGATTGGTTAGAGATAAGTCTGTCAAAACGAGTCAAGCCTCTGTGAAACTAGAGTTCTAAAGTTCTTGCCATTAATGGCTTATGACTCGTCCTGTGAGCACATCTTTATTAGCAAATGAAATATATAAACCTTCATCTGTTAAAATAGTTGTTTTAACAGTACCTACTTCATCCAAAATACCTTCTATATCTTCGATCTTGATGCGCTGTCCCACCTGAAATTGCTCACGAACATAAATACCTGCAATGATTTGCCCAGCCACCTCATGACTACCTAAACCTAATGCTATGGCCACACCAAGACCTATAGTGGCTAGTAGTATCGCAACAACATAGTTTAATAGTTCAGCCTTGATTTCCAGTTGGCCTATAGCTACAGAAATGCTAATAATAATAATTAACCCTTGAGCAATACGACCAATACCTGCAGCATATTCTATGCCAACACCCTCAGACGCACCACGCACTACGCCATTAACAAATTGAGCAATAAGGATACCTACCAACAAAACAATAGCTGCTGCAATAACTTTAGGAATATAAAGTGCTAGCGATGTTAAAATAGCAGAAACGCTTTCTAAGCCTAAAAAGCGCACCCCTGCAACAATAAAAATAAGTAAAACAAACCAGTAAATAATTTTCCCAACAAGGGTACTCACAGGAACATTAATACCAATACGATGCAAGGATTTGGTCAATCCTGCACCCGTCATAATGCGATCTACGCCTAACTTAGCCAATAACTTAGAGAATAATGTGTCTAACAGTTTTGCCACAATAAAACCAAGCAGGACAACAATAATAGCGGCAAACAGATTAGGGGCGAAGTCGGTAAAACCACGCCATACCGTTTTCATGATATCCACTAAGCTTTTAGTCCAAGAGTCCAGTTCCATTACAGAGCCTTATTTTTATCAGTTGATGATGTTGTACTAGATTCGATCTGGCGTGAGGTTGTTTTAAGGTGTGCGGAACCACAACTAAGCGCTATCATAAAGGCTTCAATAGCATGCCCTAGCAAGCCTACTAATTGCCCCGCTCCGATTTGGCGATTAGCTGTTTTTAGAACCTTTTTTACGGGGTCTGATTTAGCTTGCTGTGATTTTGAAGGAGCATTCATCATCTCTTTGAGTGATGCTTCAAAAGGATCATCTTGTGACATATAGAAACCTTTAAGATAGCGTTACAACCAACGCAGCCAACGTAATAATACCAGCTGAATCACCATTACACCTAATAGCAAAGCGCAGACAATAAAAAAACCATAGCTGTTTTCAGCTAAGGGGATACCGCCAACATTAATACCTAAAAGGCCTGTAAAGAAACTAAGTGGTAAGAAAAAACCAGTAATCACTGTAAGGTAGAACATGATTCGGCCAGTACGCTCTTCGCGCTGACGCCGTTCTGTCTCTAAAATAAAACCGACTCGCTCACGCGATAGTTCCAGTTCTTCAACAAAGCGTGTTAGGTTGTTACTCAGCTCACTCCAATGCCGTATTAACCCTAAGCTATACCAAGCATCTTGCTTTTGTGCCAGTTGCGTAAACATATCACGTTCAGGTGCTAATATTTTACGTAAGTTAGCTGCTGCACGCCGCGCTTCAATCATTTCTTTGTGGTTAATAACAAAGCCGGCATCAGTGTCTATTTTTTCTTCTTGCTCATCAACAAAGTCAACTAATTGATTTATTTTTTCTTCAATATTATCTGTTGAGGCATTAGCAAAAAACAAGAGCAACTCATTGGCGTTTTTCGGCCCTTTACCGGCTTTGAATGCTTCAATGAGCTGCTCAGCAAAGCCTGTACGGGCGTCTCGCAAGCTAATTAAGCAATCAGGCAAAAGGCATAAACGCAAAGGCAACAAATCACTATCTGCATTTAAAGCTGGGTTATTAATAGTGCGCAAAAAGACTAAAATTTCTTCTTCATTACGTTGAATAAGCCTAGGGCGCATATTCTCATCAAGCAAAATATCACAATCAAACTCGTTTAATGGCGAATGTTGGTACAGCCATTTTTTAGTATCTTCGTGATGCATTGCCCAGTGTAGCCAGAGTGATTCATTGTCACTGAGCTGATTGGGAATTTCCTCGAAAGTCAGCGCACGCGCACTACCCAAGCCATCGAGTACATAAGCATGAAGTAATGCGTGTGTGTTCATTGGGCTTCTATAGTCAATTAGATTAATTTATGTGGTGCCACAATAATGCCGTTATTATCAGCATATACATATTCGCCTGGGCGAAATGTGACGCCTGCAAAGGTTACAACAACATTTAAATCACCAATATCACGTTTATCTGTTTTCATTGGATGACTGGCTAGCGCTTGGATACCTAAATCGGTCTGTGCTAAAACATCAACATCACGGACACAGCCATAAATAATTATCCCTTCCCAGCCATTATCTGCTGCTTTGCCAGCTAACATGTCGCCTAATAACGCTCGGCGTAGTGAGCCACCACCATCAACAACTAGTACTTTTCCTTTGCCAGGAGTAGCTACTTGCGATTTAACGACAGAATTATCTTCATGGCATTTTACAGTAACTATTTCGCCACCAAAGCTGTCTCGTCCACCAAAGTTAGCAAACATAGGCTCAACCACCTGCACATCAGGATACTGATCACATAAATCGGGAGTTACATACTTCATAGTTAGGTCCTAGGTTAGTTGAAAACTGCAGTTTAGGCGCTTTTGGTCTCATTTTCAGCCATCCAAAGGGCTAATAATGGCCATACTTCTTTTTTCGCAGAACGACCAATTAGCATATCTGTATGGTTATAATCAATAAGATAGCCTTGTTCTTTTCCCAGCGTAATAAATATTTTCTTCGTGCTTGAGAATTGTTTAAATAACTTAAAACAAGCATGTGGCGGATCACCTTGATCTTGTGCAGCAGCAATACTAAGCAAAGGAATAGTTACTGTTTTTAGTGCTTTCCACCAATGCAGATCCTTGGTTTTAAAGCCTCCCGCTATGGAAAACCAGCGCAGAAATTCAATTAATAGCGCTTTAGGCTCATGCTCTTTATTTTCTGCATTATGCAGCCAGCGGGATAGATAATATTTTTTTAGAATGCGCCACATAAAAGGAATTCGTAAGCAAGGGTTAAAATAGCTTACTTGTGTTCCTAGCAGTGTTAAGGTTAAAAAGTAATGTGCTGGAACTCGTTGTTCCGCTAATAATGCGCTAAGGCTGATGCCACCTAATGAGTGTCCAAGCCAATGCGCTGACTGAGGATTCTGCTGATAAATAAAGTGCGCTATTTGAGGCAAATCAAAACGCACATAGGCACTCATCGTATTTTGCTCATATGTTTGATTTTTAGGCGAAAAGCCATGGCCTCTCATTTCAGGTAACCAGACTTCATACCCTTGCTGCGCTAAAAACATGGCCAGGCCATGTCCATTTTTAGATAACCAGAAACTTCTATTGCAAAAACTACCATGCAACAACACTACAGGGGGGCCTAACTGGGTAGTTTCAGGAGATTTCGTTGCTAAGCGAGTTATCGCCAGTTGCACACTTGGATCTGGGCAATCAATATTGAGCAGAAAAACCTCTTCCTGAACATTAGAGAAATAACTTTGCCGAATCACGCAAGCATTGCCATGAGAAGATAATACCAACTTAGCTCCTAATCTCCTGAACTCAATACTACTCATCCAATACGTCTGTTAACTTTAACCCCTCTCGAGAAAAATCTAAACGCAATTGGTTAAGCCCTTCAAGCTGAATTTGGCGAACACGCTCACGTGTCAAACCTAAACGCTCGCCAACAGCTTCCAGTGTATGGGGCTCAAAATCACCTAAGCCAAAACGCAGTTTTAAAATAAGCTGCTGACGATCAGTCAGCTTTTGAATGTTACGCAATACATAATCCGTTAGATTAACTTTTTGCACAACATGAGCAGGCTCTTTACCTGAGTCGGTAGGAATTAAATTATGCAATGTAGCTGTTTGATCTTGTACAAAACTATCGTCATCTAGCGAAACCAAGTGATCGGATAGTGATAGTAAATAGCGTATTTCACTAACATTTTTAGCAAATTGTTGTGCTAACAATAGCTCTCGGCTAGCTTCAGATAACTCAGGAGACAAACGCCGAAACTCGCGCATAATTTTATTCACGAACTTGTGCAAGTCAATTGGAATGCGAATAGCTCGTTTCTGATCTAATAGCCCGCGATCAATTGCTTGCTTGATCCACCAAGTGGCATAAGTGGAAAAACGAAAACCACGATCAGGATCAAATTTTTCTACTGCCCGTATCAAGCCAATATTACCATCGGCTACAACGTCCAATAAATGTGCCCCTCTGCGTATATAAGGGCGAGCAATACTAACGACTAAGCGCAGATTACGCTCGATAAAGCGCTGTCTACTGGCTGCATCTCCGGCTTGAACTTGTTTTGCCAGTTCTCGCTCTTCTTCAACCGAGAGTAACAGTAGGCGTGAGATTTCTTTAAGGTAAAGCTGAATAATACTGATGTTGCTAGTTTCGTCTGTTACAGCGTTAGCATCAAAAGCTGCTGCCGCTGCTATTGTTTTTGCTTCTTTGGCAGTCATCATCTTCTTCCTCATTGAAGAACTTATGAGCCTTTAAGGTGTGTTTTAAACAACCCTTGAATTGCCTGTCTATAATGGAGGGAGATATTGCAGTGGGTCTACTGGTTTACCTTGTTTTCGTATTTCAAAATGTAACCGAACGCTTGTTGTACCTGTTGATCCCATTTCAGCAATTTGCTGACCTGCTTTAACCTGCTGCCCCTCTTTGACAAGCAATTTGCGGCTATGCCCATAAGCACTGATATAGGTATCATTATGCTTGATAATAACTAGTTCGCCGTAACCAACTAGGCCACCACCAGCATAAACCACCGTCCCGTTTGCAGTCGCATATACAGCCTGCCCCATTTGGCCGCCTATATCAAGCCCCTTATTTAGGCTAGTAGCAGTAGAAAATCGTGCTAATAACGGTCCTGTTGCTGGCCATTGCCAGCGAATACCGCTATTGGTGACAGCTTTTCCTGAGGAGTGCACAACTGGTGCTGAGGCTGTTGTGGCTGAGCTTTTTGGCTGTACTGTAGTCGTAGTACTCGATGTAGCCGCTTTGTTTGTAGGTTTAGTGGTGGCTACTGTGGTTACCTTACCACTGGAAAAATGTATAACCTGTCCTGGGACTATAGTATAAGGCGCATAAATACCGTTACGAGCAGCTAAGTTTTTATAATCCCAACCAAAACGAAAGGCGATTGAGTACAAAGTGTCCCCAGGCCGAACGACATACTGCCCTTTAGTTACCATAGGGCGTGGTGGTGTTTTACTACTTGAGTGGTTTCTATCTACTACAGGCACTGTTGTGCGTGAGCTATTACAAGCAGACAATAACAGAGTGGCAGATAAAACAGCTGTTACAAAATAGGTACTATTTTTTTGGGCTGTAGATAAACTCACAAAACACCTCTTAACTTACTTTGTACGCAATTGTTTTGCCAAAAACTCAAGTGACAACACAGCTAAAATACCACAAATTGCCAGCAATAAAGCCAAAGGCAACTGTGCATCTAAATTTAGTTTTTCAGCATAGTCCCAAGGCCATAAATTCTGTTCATGTACTACAGTTATTTTGCCTTGATTATTTATATAGGTTTCTGTTGCGTGTTTCCAAGGCCAAACTTTATTCAATGAGCCAAAGAGCGTGCCTAATAATAATGCCAATGTAAAGTCATGAAAGTGTCTTAATAGTGCTTTTAACGCATGCGAAAATGCGATAATACCAAAGGCACAGCCAGCCGCAAATATTAACAATATAGGCATATTTAATTCTTTAACTGCTGTTAAGATAAAGCCATAAATACCCATAATCAGTAGAATAAAACTACCTGAAATACCCGGTAGAATCATTGCACAGATAGCAATTGCTCCTGCAATAAAGATACTTAGATAATCATGTCCCCACTGAATACTGGCTGCTACCGTGATCCAGTAAGCAAAGCCCGCACCTATAACAAAAGCAATAATATTCCACAGATTCCACTTACCAACTTCCCTTCCTACTAAATAGCAAGATACTATAACTAAGCCAAAGAAAAAGGCCCAGACTATAATAGGATGGGTTTCTAATAACCATGTAATTAAACGTGCAAAGATAATAATACTTAGCAGCATGCCGGCTAATAATGCAATCAAGAATGTTGCATCTGCTTTTTTCCAAGCCGCTTTGAACTGCCCTTTTAAGAGTAATAAAAAACCAACAGGAATATTTGCTATGGCATTTAAAAGACGCTCATAAATACCTGAAATGAAAGCAATGGTACCACCTGATACACCTGGTACAATATCAGCCATTCCCATGGCTAAACCTTTTAAAAATACGATTAAATATTCTTTCATATGATTAATACTGAGTGCCATGAAGTAAAGGAACAAAATGCACAGGATCAAGTAGTTGCTGATCAAACCCTTGAGATGTCCGCGTAATTAAAAATAGCTGCTGATTGCGCTCAGTACCTACAGGAATAATCATTCGCCCATTAGGCGCAAGCTGATCAAGTAACGCTTGGGGCACACTACTGGCTGCGGCAGTCACCATAATGCCATTATAAGGAGCTAAAGCGTTCCAGCCGTCCCAGCCGTCGCCAAAACGAAATACAATATTACGCAGATTTAGTCGGGCTAGGCGTTCTTTGGCACGTTCTTGCAGTGCTTGAATACGCTCCACAGAAAATACACGTTCTACAAGTTGAGCCAAAATGGCTGTTTGATATCCACTACCTGTACCAATTTCAAGCACTTTATCTAATGGACCCGCTGCTAACAAAAGCTCTGTCATGCGTCCAACAATATAGGGCTGTGAAATGGTTTGATTATGGCCTATAGGAAGCGCTGTATCTTCATAAGCTCGATGCGCTAAAGCCTCTTCAACAAAAACATGGCGAGGCGTACGACGTACGACTTCAAGTACTTGAGTATTGGCAATGCCATCCTCAGAAAGTCTTTGAATTAAACGCTCTCGAGTGCGCTGAGAGGTCATTCCAATTCCACCAAACTGCATGTTCAATTCCTACAAACTTAAAAGATGCCGTCAATCCAGTTTTCTAGCTGAACACATTGGGCATGGTCAGTGCGATCAAATAGTAATGGAGTCACGGAAACAAAACCATGCTCAAGCGCATGAAAATCTGTTCCTTCCTGTGCATCCAATGCGTTATTGGCTGCACCAATCCAATAGCCTTTTTTGCCGCGTGGATTAATCGACTCAACCAAATGGGCAGAGGGTAGTCTATGCCCTAAACGCGTTATTTTGATTCCGTTAATTTGCTCAAGTGGCAGATTGGGAATATTAATATTGAGAATGGTATGCACTGGCAAGGAGAGATTCCAGCTTGCCAAAGTTAGTTTTTGCGCTATTTGAGCGGCTACATTTAAGTGCTCTGTTGTGCGTGAAGCCAATGAGAAAGCTAATGCAGGTCGATCAAGAAAGCGTCCTTCCAAAGCAGCAGCAACCGTACCGGAATAAATAACATCATCGCCTAGATTGGCACCTAAGTTAATTCCCGAGACAACTTGATCAAAGGTAGCGTCTAAGAAGCCATTAAGCGCTAAATGAACGCAGTCTGTTGGTGTACCATTTATTCCTATAAAGCCGTTTTCTTGTGGCTGAGGATACAAAGGCCGATCTAAAGTTAGGCTGCTGCTAACACCGCTGCAGTCACGATCAGGCGCCACTACAGTGCAGTCTGCCATGGGGCTTAACCTTTGATAAAGCGCTTTAATCCCAGCGCTATGAACGCCATCATCATTAGCTATTAATAAGCGCATAGCAGGCCCTCATTGATTGTTTCTAACTGAACTAACTCACGCAATACTACGGTGGCAAAACTACCTACTGGCAAACTAAATGCCAGTTGAATATGGTGTTCATGTAATTCATAGCGTAAATCACTCACAACTAGTCGGCTAATACGGCGCTCTTGCTCTAAACCTGCGTTTTCTAGCCAAGCACATATTGGCTGATTCTGAATAGCTATAGCGGTTTCTAACTGATGTGCCAAGGCTGTTGTTGCCAAATGACCTTTACCCCATAACATCAGCGTTGGATGAATATCTAGCGCTGTAAATCGAGGATCATTGGCTTGCAGTTCTGATGCCGGAAAAAAACTATGACTTCCTGAAAATCCAATCAGATCACCTGCCACTATCTGATTCCAGATGCCTTGTCGAACACGTAAAGCTAAGACTTGATTAAATAGGAAACTACGTGCGCTCGATAACAAACGAGAGCGGACATGGCGTTTGTCAGGTAAGATTTTCTGCTCTGCAAACTCTTGAGCCTTAAGTAAATTAAAGCCTTCGCGACCAAAACGTTGAGTACCATAATAATTTGGCACCCCCTGCTGCTTAATGCTATTCAGGCGTTCTTCTAGCTGTTGGGGATTGCCTTGAAAATCTTGCAAACAAATAACAAAAGTATTGGACTTATGCGCCCCGCGTTGTAACTTTCGATGATGACGTATTGTATGCAAGACTTTCCATTGCTCAGTTTCTGCTGTA
Source organism: Pseudomonas sp. F1_0610 (assembly GCF_047470865.1). NCBI lineage: Bacteria > Pseudomonadati > Pseudomonadota > Gammaproteobacteria > Pseudomonadales > Pseudomonadaceae > Pseudomonas > Pseudomonas sp. F1_0610. The sequence goes on along the minus strand of NZ_JAZDRH010000001.1, from coordinate 157,786 downwards.
GTAAAGTCTGGGTCTTGCCGGCCAGGAAGATGTAAGCTAAACCATTGTCTGGTAATCGCCTGCCGATCTTTTAATCCTGCATAGCTAATGGCGCGCACAGGTAACTTGGCGCGCTTGCTTAACTGTATTGCAACTTCTTCGGTGTTAAGCCCCTGTTTTTCAACCCACAACCATAAGTGCTCACCTTCACCTGATAAAGCAATATCCAGCTGTTCTTCGACCTGAAAGTCAGCCGGTGTAGCTTTCAAAATAGCCTTTGCAGAAGGAACACCAAAGGCATATGGGCCTAATAGCTCAAGTTCAGTCATGTGCTTTACTTAATAAGACGACAGCATGTACAGCTATGCCTAGTTTTTCACCTACAAAACCTAGTTTTTCTGTAGTTGTTGCCTTGACATTAACTTGATCAAGCTGGACATTTAAGTCTTGCGCTAATACTTGGCACATTTGTGTAATATAAGGTGCAAGTTTTGGCGCCTGTGCTTGTATGGTGCAATCAAGGTTAGCGACCGCATAGCCTTTTGCAGCGACTTTACGTATCACTTCACGCAATAGCAGGCGACTATCAGCGCCCTTAAAAGCAGGATCAGTATCTGGAAAATGATGACCAATATCCCCTAAAGCAACTGCTCCTAATAAGGCATCACAAACTGCATGCAGCAGAACATCACCATCTGAATGGGCAATAAAGCCTTGTGTATATTCAATTTTCACGCCGCCTAAAGTAATAAAATTACCTTCGCCGAAACGGTGAACATCATAACCATGACCGATGCGCATCACTTCCCCCTAAAAAGGCTAGCTATCATACCTAGTTTTTCAGATTTTTTCTTTGAAATACAGCTATTTACACAAATAAAAAAGGCGGCCTTAAGGCCGCCTTTTTATAGAAGGTCAAAACTTAGTTTTGCTCTTCCATTTGCTGACGAATCAAGTCACCAATAGTGGTTGGACCAGATGCATCACTTTCTTGTTTACGCAGCTCTTTGATTGCGTCTTTTTCGTCTTCAGCGTCTTTAGACTTGATAGACAAATTGATGACACGCGCTTTACGGTCGATGTTGATAATTTTAGCTTCAACTTCCTCGCCTTCTTTCAGTACGTTACGCGCATCTTCAACGCGGTCACGGCTGATTTCAGAGGCTTTTAAAGTAGCTTCAACGTCGCCAGATAACACTACAACAGCGCCTTTAGCGTCAACTTCTTTTACTACGCCTTTAACGATGCTGCCTTTCTCATGCTCAGAAGCGTAGTTAGAGAACGGATCTTCTTCTAATTGCTTAACACCTAGAGAGATACGCTCACGCTCTGGATCAACAGAAAGGATAACAGTTTCTAGTTCATCACCTTTTTTGTAGCGGCGTACTGCTTCTTCGCCTGCTTCGTGCCAGCTAATGTCTGACAAGTGAACTAAACCGTCGATACCGCCGTCAAGACCGATAAAGATACCGAAGTCAGTGATTGACTTGATAGTGCCACTGATCTTGTCGCCTTTGTTGAATTGGCTAGAGAATTCTTCCCATGGGTTTACTTTGCATTGCTTGATACCCAAAGAAATACGACGACGCTCTTCGTCGATGTCTAGCACTTGAACTTCAACATCATCACCTACTTGAACTACTTTAGATGGATGAATGTTTTTGTTAGTCCAGTCCATTTCTGAAACGTGTACTAAGCCTTCAACGCCTTCTTCTAACTCAGCAAAGCAGCCGTAGTCAGTTAGGTTAGTTACGCGTGCAGTCACACGTGTACCTTCTGGGTAGCGCGCAGTAATAGCTACCCATGGGTCTTCACCTAGTTGTTTTAGACCTAGAGAAACGCGGTTACGATCACGATCGAACTTCAATACTTTAACGTCGATTTCGTCACCAACATTTACGATCTCTGATGGATGCTTGATGCGTTTCCAAGCCATATCAGTGATGTGTAGAAGACCGTCAACGCCACCAAGATCAACGAATGCACCGTAGTCAGTAAGGTTCTTAACGATACCTTTAACTTGTTGACCTTCTTGTAGGTTTTCAAGCAGTGCTTCGCGCTCAGCGCTGTTTTCTGCTTCAAGAACGCTACGACGAGATACAACTACGTTATTACGTTTTTGATCTAGCTTGATAACTTTAAATTCAAGCTCTTTACCTTCGAGGTGCGCAGTATCACGTACTGGACGTACGTCTACTAAAGAACCTGGTAAGAATGCGCGGATACCATTAACGTCAACTGTAAAGCCGCCTTTGACTTTACCATTGATAAGACCAGTAACCACTTCTTCAGCGTTAAACGCTGCTTCCAGAACTTGCCAAGATTCAGCGCGCTTAGCTTTTTCGCGAGATAGTTTAGTTTCGCCGAAACCATCTTCTACAGCATCAAGAGCAACGCTTACTTCGTCACCCACGCTGATGGTTAATTCACCTTGTTCGTTTAAGAACTGCTCAACTGGGATAACGCCCTCAGATTTAAGACCAGCGTGCACTGTTACCCAGTCACCGTCGATATCAACAACTAAACCGCTGATGATAGAACCTGGTTGCATGTCTAAGGATTGTAGGCTTTCTTCAAAGAGTTCTGCAAAGCTTTCGCTCATGTTTATTCCTGTCGGATTAAGGGCAAGAATCTGCCCAATCCACATTCCAGATAATGTGGGTTTATTAATAAAAAAAGCAACGTTTAGGCGATTTCTGGAAAACCTAATACGCCACTCTTAGAGTGATTATTAACCATTTAACAACCTACTCTTACTCCGAATAAAGGGCGCGACTAGCGACCTCATTCAAAATTCGCTCAACCACTTGATCAATTGTCATCGTAGTTGAATCTAATACTATAGCGTCTTCTGCTGCCTTCAAAGGGGCGATGGAGCGATTTGTATCACGCTCATCACGTGCTCGAATATCATGCAAAAGATTCGCAAGATTAACATCAGCGCCCTTTTCCTTCAACTGTAAATAACGGCGACGCGCGCGTTCTTCGGCAGAAGCGGTTAAAAAAACCTTTAAAGGCGCATCCGGAAAGACGACTGTTCCCATATCCCGCCCGTCGGCAATTAAACCCGGTAAACGGCGAAAATCTTTTTGTAATTGTAAAAGCCCTGCACGTACTTCAGGAATAACGGCAAGTTTTGAAGCATTAGTTCCTACCTGTTCATTTCTGATAAGTAAATTAACATCTTCTCCTTCATAGACAATCTGCTGTTCTTGCCCGCTTTGGGCAGGTACAAAATGCACATCTAATTGAGCAGCAAATTGTTCTAAATAGGCTAAATCATCTGTATTTACCTGATGTTTATTAACCGCAAAGGCCAATACGCGATAGAGTGCTCCTGAGTCCAGTAAGTCCCAATTTAGCGCTTTTGCTAGAAGACTTGCGACAGTGCCTTTGCCACTTCCACTAGGTCCATCAATAGTAATTACAGGTATAAATTTCACACCAACTCCTCTTTCACATTCATTCCAACCATTTGACAGAGCTGCACAAACCCTGGGAATGACGTTGCTACATGCTGTGCTTCGTGTATTTTAATTGGTTGAGTTGCACGCAAAGAAGCCACTGCAAACGACATTGCAATACGGTGATCGCCTTGCGCCCAAATTTCTGCGCCCCCCATAGTGCCGCCTTCAATAATAATACCATCAACTGTAGGCTGTACTTGGATACCCATTTGTGCCAAGCCATCAGCCATGACTTGAATGCGATCAGACTCTTTGACACGTAACTCTTCAGCCCCTGTTAAAACTGTTTTACCTTGCGCACAAGCCGCTGCAATAAAGATCACAGGGAATTCATCAATCGCCAACGGCACAAGCTCAGCAGGAATATTGATGCCAGTGAGCGAAGCACTACGCACGCGAATATCAGCCACCATTTCACCGCCTACTTCATGGATATTTTCTAGGCTAATATCAGCGCCCATTAATTTCAGAATATCAATGATGCCCGTACGTGTTGGATTAATACCAACATGCTCCAACACAACCTCTGAAGCTTCTGGCGCGATAGAGGCGGCCACCATAAAGAAAGCCGCTGATGAAATATCCCCAGGCACATCAATATGGGTTGCTTTAAGTTTGTGTCCACTTTCCACTTTGGCAATATTGCCTTGTACTTCAACAGGATAGCCAAAGCCGCGCAGCATGCGCTCAGTATGGTCGCGCGTGGGTGCAGGCTCTGCAACTGATGTGACACCTGAAGCATATAACCCTGCTAATAGCAAACATGATTTAACCTGAGCGCTGGCCATTGGCATTTCATAGTGCATGGCGGTCAATAAATGGTTACCGCGAATAGTTAACGGAGGACGACCTTCTGGCCCTGTCTCAATTACCGCGCCCATTTCACGCAATGGTTTGGCCACGCGATTCATTGGTCGTTTAGATAGCGAAGCATCGCCAGTCAATACAGTGTCAAATGGCTGTGCGGCTAGTAAGCCTGCCAATAAGCGCATAGAGGTACCTGAGTTGCCTAGATAAATGGCTCCTGGTGCTGGTTTTAAACCAGTAAGCCCTACGCCATGGACTGTGACCTTGCCTTGCTGCGGCCCTTCAATAACCACACCCATATCACGAAATGCTTGAATAGTGGCTAAAGCATCTTCACCTTCTAAAAAGCCTTCAATCTGTGTTGTGCCTTCTGCGATAGCGCCCAGCATAATGGAGCGATGTGAAATAGATTTATCGCCAGGCACGCGCACAGTACCATTCACACTGCCGCCTGGGGTTGCTATAAATACAAGGTCATTATTTTGCATACTATCCACATAAGCCCTTTGGGCTAAAATTTTACTAAAATGCTCACGCGCCATCTGGGCTCGCGTAAAAACCCCCAGCATGTAATGCCCATCTTGATTGATTACTGCTTCGCGTAAGCTATCAAGGTCATGGCGAAATACATCTAGTTGCTGTAAGACGGCATTACGATTAGCCAGAAAAATATCATGCCACATTTGTGGATCACTGGCGGCAATGCGGGTAAAGTCGCGAAAGCCGCCCGCTGCATAGCGAAAGACGTCAAGATTTTCATCGCGTTTAGCCAAAGAATCAACTAAAGCATAGGATAATAAATGAGGTAAATGGCTAGTGGCCGCCAGCACGAAGTCATGGTACTCAGGGTCCATTGACTCTACATCGGCATCTAGTAATTGCCACAGCTTAGTCACAACACTGAGCGCCGTCTTATCGGTATGCTCATTAGGCGTCAAAATCACCTTGTGATGTTTAAAAAGCTCAGGATTAACCGACTCTACGCCATGCTGTTCAGATCCGGCAATAGGATGCCCAGGAACAAAATAACTTGGCACCATACCAAAAGCTGACTTAGCGGCATCAATCAAACTGGCTTTAGCACTGCCTACATCAGTGATGATTACCTGCTGCAGCTTTAGCTCTGCCAATTCATGTAGCAATGTTTCCAAGGCAAGAATAGGCACCGCCAATTGAATAATAGAAGCACCTTCACAGGCTTTAGCTAAATCCTGCGTGCACCAATCGACGATACCTAGCTCAATCGCGGTTTTGCAAGATTTTTCATTTAAATCAACACCAACTATTTCATCAAAAATATGCTGTTGTTTTAAACCTTTAGCAAAGGATGAGCCAATCAGACCCAAGCCAATCACAACAAGACGTTTAAAGTGAAGTTTATCGTCAATGGGCGATAACAATTCAGGCATGCTTAAGTACCGAAGTTAAAGCGGCTAAAAAACCAGCGTTTTCTTGTTCAGTGCCTACTGAAACACGCAAGAAAGTTGGCATGTCATAGCCCGCTATTGGACGCACAATAACGCCTTTTTCCAACAATGCTTGGTTAATAGGGGCGGCATCGCGCTTAAAATCAACGGCTATAAAGTTACCAAATGATGGTATCCAGCTTAATCCTAAGCGTTTAAAACCTTGTTCTAGTTGTCGCATGCCTTTTGTATTTTCTTGGCGAACATGCTCAATATGCGCCTGATCATCCAATGCCGCACAGGCTCCTGCTAACGCCATGCTATTGACATTAAAGGGTTGGCGAACTCGGTTGAGCACATCAGCTACCACATCACTAGAAATCGCATAACCTACACGTAAGGCGGCCAAACCGTAGGCTTTAGAGAAGGTACGAGACACTACTAAGTTTGGATACTGTGCCAGTAATGACAAACTATTAGCAATCACGCCTTGCTCTGTGTATTCAATATAGGCTTCATCCATCACCACTAAAACATGTGCTGGGACTTTCGCCAAGAAGGACTCTAGTTCGGACTGATCGAACGCAGTGCCCGTTGGGTTGTTAGGATTTGAAACAAAGGCAATCCGCGTATTAGCATCCATTGCAGCTAACATCGCATCTAGGTCATGGCCATAGTTTTTCGCAGGCACTTCTCGACATTCGCCATCAGCGGCTAAAATAGCTAATGGGTACGCAACAAAAGCATGCTGGCTATAAACAGCGTTTAAGCCTGGTTTAATCCATGCTTTAGCCATTAAGTCTAAAATATCATTAGAACCATTGCCTAATGTAATTTGGCTAGGCTTTACCTGATATAGTGCGCTTATTTTTTGCTTGATTTGGTAACCACCGCCATCAGGATATCGTGCCAAGTCGGCCAATTGCTGCTCAATTGCAAAAGCAACTTTAGCACTAGGCCCTATAGGGTTTTCATTGCTTGCTAACTTAATAATATCTTTTATTGCAACACCGTATTCACGAGCCACTTCTTCAATTGGCTTACCCGTAACATAGGGAGAAATTTTTTGCACGCCAGGCAATGCCTGAGCAAGAAAATCACACGTCATGATTAAACCTCAGGCTAAAAAAGCAAGCCTTTTTAATAGCTTGCTTCTATTTTTTAAAGTACTGCTTTAGGGTATGAACCTAGAACTTTTAAACCAATTGACTCTTCCGAGATCTTTTCAAAAGCGGCTCGTACCAATGGGTCGCTATGATGTCCAATAAAATCAATAAAGAACACATAAGACCATTTACCACTGCGTGATGGGCGCGTTTCAATACGCGTAAGGTCCAAGCCTCGCGCTTGAAATGGAATAAGCAACTCGTGTAAAGCACCAGGTTTATTGTTTACTGAAACAATCACTGATGTTTTATCATCGCCTGTTGCTGGCACGCTTTGGTTACCAATAATCAAGAAGCGCGTTGAGTTATCTGGGCGATCCTCAATCTTGTCTTCTAGGATAGTCAAACCATACAACTGGGCCGCCATATCACCTGCAATAGCGGCGCTATTCCATTCACTCTGCACGCGCTTAGCAGCATCTGCATTGCTAGAAACAGCTACACGCTCGGCATTTGGATAATGTGCATCTAGCCATTTGCGACATTGTGCAAGCGATTGAGCATGTGAGTAGATGCGTGTAATTTTATCGGTTTTGGTATTGCTACCCACCAATAAATGATGATGAATACGCAACTCGACTTCGCCACAAATGACCAAGTCGTGCTCCATAAAGCTATCCAGCGTATGGTTAATAGCACCTTCCGTTGAGTTCTCAACTGGTACTACACCAAAATTAACAGAGCCTGCAGCCACTTCGCGAAAAATCTCATCAATAGCGGCCATAGGCTTGCTAATCACGGCTTTACCAAAGTGTTTCAAGGTAGCCGCTTGTGAGAAGGTACCTTCTGGCCCTAAATAAGCAATTTTTAATGGCTGCTCTAGGGCAAGGCACGTAGACATGATTTCACGAAATAGGCGTGCCATTTCTTCATTGTCAATAGGCCCTTTATTGAGCTGCATAATGCGTTTTAATACTTGGGCTTCACGCTCAGGGCGATAGAAAACAACCTCTTCACCTTCGGCTAGCTCACGCATTTTAATATTGCCAACTTCTTGGGCACAGCGGGCACGCTCACTGATCAAGTCAAGAATTTTTTCATCCAACTGATCAATGCGTACGCGAAGTGCTTGCAGTTCCTGACTGCTCATTTAAGCTTTTTCCTTCTCGAATTCGCGCATGTAATCAACTAAGGCTTGTACTGCATCTAAACCAACGGCGTTATAGATAGAGGCGCGCATACCACCCACTGAGCGATGCCCTTTTAGATTAAGCAAGCCACGTTCCTCAGCACCTGCGAGGAAGGCTTTATCTAAAGATTCATCCGCCAAACGGAAAGGAATATTCATCCAAGAGCGGCATTCTTTAGCTACTGGATTGGTATAGAAGCTACTTTCATCAATGGCTTTATAAAGTAACTCTTTCTTTTCTCGATTGAGTTTTTCCATTGCTAGCACGCCACCTTGTGCTTTTAGCCATTTAAATACAAGGCCTGATAAATACCACGAAAAGGTAGGCGGTGTATTGTACATGGAGTCATTGTCGGCAATCACTTTGTAGTCCATTACTGTTGGACAGCTAGCGCGAGCTTTGCCTAATAAGTCTTCACGAATAATGCCGATTAAAAGGCCACTTGGGCCAATATTTTTTTGTGCTCCGGCATAGATCATGCCAAAGTCAGCCACGTTAATGGGGCGTGATAAAATATCAGATGACATATCCGCAACCAGTGGCACGCCATTTGTTTCTGGAACCCAATCAAACTGTACACCACCAATAGTTTCATTGGTTGCATAATGCACATAAGCGGCATCTTTGCTTAGCTGCCATTCACGTTGAGCAGGAATATCAAAGTAGTTATGTGCTTTGCCTGTTGCAGCGATATTTACTTTGCCAAAATGCGCCGCTTCTTTCGCACTTTTACCTGACCAAATACCTGTATCGATATAGTCTGCCACACCATTTTCTGGCAGCAGATTCAAGGGGATTTGTGCAAATTGCTGGCTAGCGCCCCCCTGCATAAACAATACTTTGTAATTGTTGGGAATACTGAGCAGGTCGCGAAAGTCTTGCTCGGCCTGCTCGGCAATGCCTACAAAATCTGCGCCACGGTGACTCATCTCCATTACGGATAATCCCTTGCCGTGCCAATCTAGCATCTCCTCTCTGGCACGTTGCAGTACTGCTTCTGGTAGCGCGGCTGGGCCTGCGCAGAAGTTATAGGCTCGTTTACTCACTTGGCTCTCACTCTTGATCATTGCCTAGTTCGTCGGCTGCGGGCACTTCACCTGCAACAACGGCGACTTCATCACTTAATTCTTCAGCGGTTGCTTCACCGTTATCTGAAGGTTCTTGCACTCGCTCAAGGCCAACTAATTTTTCATTATTAGCTAGCTTAATCAAGGTAACACCTTGTGTGTTTCTTGACTGCGAGGAAACTTCATCAACCCGCGTACGCACTAAAGTGCCCTGATCAGAGATCAACATAATCTCTTCACCAGCCTGCACCTGCACTGCACCGACAAGCTTGCCATTGCGTTCGTTTTGCACTTGAGCAATAACGCCTTGGCCGCCACGTCCACGTAACGGGAACTCAGCCAATGGTGTACGTTTACCATAGCCTTTCTCAGAAGCTGTTAGAATTTGCGCTTCAAGTTCTGGAATCAACATAGAAATTAAACGCTGATCAGCACTGATACGCATACCACGAACACCGCGGGCAGTACGTCCCATTTGACGCACTTTGCTTTCTTTAAAGCGAATGACTTTGCCAGCATCAGAGAACAGCATTACATGCTTAGAACCATCTGTAATCGCTGCTGCAATCAACGTATCGCCCTCTTCAAGGCGCAGCGCAATTAAACCTGAACTACGTGGGCGACGGAACTGAATCAATGGCGTTTTCTTAACTGTACCTTTAGCTGTTGCCATAAAGATATAGGCGCCATCAGCTTCATCGTATTCATTCTCGTCAGCGCTATCCTCATCCTCAGTTTCCACTACTTCTGCTGCGCTCTCGATGACATCATCCGTATCATCAAGGTCTTCATCACCTGCTTGGGCATTTAATGCCTCAAGATCAATTTCCAACATAGCGGTAATGCATTCATCGTCATCCAAAGGTAATAGGTTAACCAATGGGCGACCACGTGAGGCACGCGAGGCTTCAGGAATTTCAAAAGTACGTAGCCAGTAAACCTTGCCTTTACTGGAGAACAGCAGCAATGTGGCATGGCTATTAGCCACTAAAAGATGTTCAATATAGTCTTCATCTTTCACACCTGTGGCGGACTTACCACGCCCACCACGACGTTGCGCTTGATAAGACTCTAATGGCTGGCTCTTGGCGTAACCACCATGGGAAATGGTAACAACACGCTCTTCAACTGGAATTAAATCTGCTGAGGTTAAATCAACTTGTGATGCAATGATTTCTGAGCGACGCTCATCACCGAACTCATCTTTCACTTTATTGAGCTCTTCACGAATCACTTCAAGTAAACGCTCAGGGCTATTTAAGATATGTAGTAATTCTGCAATTTGCTCAAGAATTTGCTGGTATTCAGCAACTAACTTTTCATGCTCTAGCCCTGTTAGGCGGTGTAAGCGTAAATCTAAGATAGCTTGTGCTTGCTCAGGCGATAAGTGGTAAAAGCCATCACGCATGCCATATTGCTCTGGCAAATCTTCAGGACGGCATGAAAGTGCACCTGAGCGCTCCAACATTGCGGTTACTGCTTCTGACTTCCAAGCGTGCGCAATTAAACGCTCTTTAGCTTCGGCTGGTGTTGGTGATTGGCGGATTAACTCAATTACTGGATCAATATTAGACAGCGCAACCGTTTGCCCCTCTAAAATATGCCCCCGTTCACGCGCTTTACGCAGCTCATAAACAGTACGACGTGTCACTACTTCACGGCGATGACGCAAGAACACATCTAGCATATCGCGCAAATTCAATAAGCGAGGACGACCGTCAACCAAAGCCACGTTATTGATACCAAACACCGATTGCATTTGGGTTTGTGCATACAGGTTATTCAATACCACTTCGGGCATTTCACCACGGCGAAGCTCAATCACAATACGCATGCCGTCCTTATCAGACTCATCACGTAGCTCGCTGATGCCTTCTATCTTTTTCTCTTTAACCAGTTCAGCAATTTTCTCAACTAATTTTGCTTTATTAACTTGATAAGGCAGTTCAGTCACTACAATTTGCTGACGAGTTCCTGTTTTATCAACATCTTCAAATCCAGCACGGGCACGCATGTACACACGACCACGGCCAGTACGGTAAGCTTCAATAATGCCCGCTCGGCCATTGATAATACCAGCCGTTGGGAAGTCCGGGCCTGGGATGTATTGCATTAAATCATCAACAGATAAATCAGGATTATCAATTAATGCAAGGCAACCTGTGATCACTTCTGTAAGGTTATGCGGTGGAATATTAGTTGCCATACCCACCGCAATACCTGATGAACCATTAACCAGCAAGGCAGGAATTTTAGTAGGCAATACCGCTGGGATTTGCTGTGTGCCATCATAGTTGGGTACCCAGTCGACCGTTTCTTTTTCTAGATCGGCGAGTAATTCATGGGTAATTTTCGCCATACGCACTTCGGTATATCGCATAGCAGCTGCGCTATCGCCATCAACCGAACCGAAGTTACCTTGCCCATCCACCAGCATGTAACGCATTGAGAATGGCTGTGCCATACGTACAATGGTTTCATAAACTGCTGAGTCACCATGTGGGTGATATTTACCGATTACGTCGCCAACAACACGGGCAGACTTGAGGTAGGCTTTATTCCAGTCATTACCTAACTCCTTCATGGCAAACAGGACGCGCCGATGCACTGGTTTTAAACCATCGCGGGCATCTGGTAATGCACGACCTACAATTACGCTCATTGCATAATCAAGATAGGATTGACGCATTTCGTCTTCGATCTTGATCGGTAAAATTTCTCTAGCCAATTCACCCATGGACGCTTGGTTCCTTAATAACGCAGTAAAGCAAGCTAAGCATCATAGCACATGGCACCCTTGATTGTGCTAGTGCCAATACTGTTTTACTTAGCCTTGCTGTAGATTCACTAATGTAAACTTACAGAATGCATTAACTGATACATTTTTTCTGCGTTCGGTTGCTCAACCACACCTTTTTCTGTGACTATCGCGTCAATTAAATGGGCAGGTGTTACATCAAACACAGGATTAAAAGCCGGCACTTGTGCTGCTACAGTTTGCCCTGCCAGTTGCACAAGCTCTTTTGCTTCACGCTCTTCTATGGGAATTAGCCCACCATGTGCTAGTTCCATATCAATGCTTGAGCTAGGGGCTACCACCATAAATTTAACAGCATGATAGCGTGCAAGCACCGCCAGTTGATAGGTGCCTATCTTGTTCGCCACATCGCCATTTGCGGTGATTCGATCAGCACCTACAACCACCCAAGTAATATTGCCTTCACGCATTAAATGCGCTGCAGCGGAATCAACATTCAAACTAACAGAAATACCTTCTTCAGATAACTCATAAGCCGTTAGGCGAGAACCTTGTAGCCAAGGACGTGTTTCATCAACATGCACCAATGAGACTAAGCCCGCATGGTGCGCTGCGCGAATAACCCCCAAAGCTGTACCAAAACCACCTGTAGCCAAGGCCCCTGTATTACAATGGGTCAATAACTCTTGCGCGGTTTCACAACCACGCTTAATAAGTGCGGCACCGTATTCTGCCATAGTCAGATTGGCCTCTCGGTCATCTGCAAAAATAGTTTGCGCAGCTTGCTCAGTTTGGTTTAAAGCGTTTTGCCAATCAAATGTTTGCTCAACCACTGCACGTAACTGTTTCAGGGCCCAGAATAAATTAACAGCTGTCGGCCTAGAGGCTGCCAATAGCTCAATATCAGCCAAAACAGCATTCTTCCATTGCGGATTATGTTGTTGTGCTTTAACTGAGAGCACTACAGCAAAGGCTGCGGCGATACCAATAGCAGGCGCACCACGCACGCTCATTTCACGAATAGCCTGAGCAACCTGCCCAGCATTCTGACAATGAAGCCAAAGAATTTCTTGCGGCAAAGCGCGTTGATCTAGCAGCTCTAACACACCTGAATGCCAGCGCAAGGCGGTAATTTTCTCTGCCGCATACATTTTTTCTCGCATAGCATCCTCAACCTTGCAAAAGTGCTTAAGTATACCGAAAAAACCAATTTTTGCGTGCCTTGTAGTGCAATACTCACGTCAGACTACAGCTTGTAACATTTTTTAATTACACTGCACCACAGCCTTAGTTTGCTAATGACAAGGAATAATTACATGCCTCAAACTGTGCTTGATCTTTTACTACTACCTACGTGGTTAATTCCTGTTGAACCTGCAGGTGTTGTACTAACAGATTACGCACTAGGCATTAAAGACGGCAAAATAGCGCTAATAGCACCACGTGAAAAAGCATTAAAGATTCCCAGTTTAGAAACTATTGAGCTCTTTCAGTGCGCACTGACACCTGGTCTTATTAATACTCACTGTCATGCTGCCATGAGTCTATTTCGTGGACTAGCAGATGATCTGCCACTGCAAACTTGGTTACAAGATCATATTTGGCCTGCTGAAGCTAAATGGGTCAATGAAGATTTTATTCGTGTAGGTACTGATCTTGCCATTGCGGAGCAATTAAAAAGCGGCATTACTACCTACTCAGACATGTATTTTTATCCTGAAATAGCGGCTCAACAAGTGCATACTCAAGGCATTCGAGCGCAAATAACAGTACCTATTTTAGACTTTCCAGTTCCGGGTGCGGCTAGTTCACAAATAGCCATTAAGCAAGGACTCGTGTTATTTAATGATCTAAAAAACCACCCTCGTATACAAATTGGACTAGGCCCTCATGCACCCTACACTGTAAATGATGACGGGTTACGCAACATTGCTACTCTAACCGCCCAGCTAGACTGCCCAATTCAAATGCACGTACATGAAACGGCCCATGAAATTGAGAAAAGTTTAGCTATACATGGCATGCGTCCTTTAGCACGCCTTGAAAAACTTGGCTTGCTAGGACCTCATTTTCAAGCAGTACATATGACACAAGTTAGCGCAGACGATATTGAAATACTCAGAAAAACGAGCTCTCATGTGGTGCACTGCCCTGAATCTAACTTAAAGCTGGCCAGCGGATTCTGCCCAGTTGACCGACTAGAACAAGCGGGGATTAACATTTCGCTAGGCACTGATGGCGCAGCCAGTAATAACGACCTTGATCTACTCAGTGAAACACGTACCGCAGCCCTTCTTGCCAAAGCTATCGCTGGTAGCGCAAGTGCATTAAATGCTCACCAAGCATTGCGCATGGCAACCCTAAATGGTGCTAAAACCCTAGGCCTAGAAGACAGTATAGGCTCTATTGAAATTGGCAAATGGGCAGACTTAGTAGCCTTTGATTTAAATAAATTAGCTCAACAGCCTGTTTACGACCCTGTATCACAACTTATTTACGCCAGCAATGCATCCTGTGTGCGACATGTTTGGGTTGGCGGAAAACTACTGGTAAAAGATCATCATTTAATCCGTATTGATGAGGCCGCATTAGTGCAAACCACACGCGAGTGGGGTTTAAAGATTGCTGCTTTTGATCATCGAGCAGACACTACTCAAAAATAGTGTACCACCACAAAAGCATTAGGTATTTTTTAAAAATTAAAAAGTTCCCAGCCTGAGTTTGCAAACTTCAATTTAGCTTGTTATATCAAGTAATGAGTCAAAATTTTATATTTACTAGCAATTTACCAAGACAAACCTTGGGCACTTTTCAATTAAATGGCATCATATATCAATTCTGTTTTGCTGCTGCGTTTACGAGGAGCTGGTATGTCAAACGTCGATCAGGCTGAAATTGCCAAATTTGAAGCCTTAGCACACCGCTGGTGGGATCGGGAAAGCGAATTCAAACCCTTGCACGATATCAACCCACTGCGCGTGAACTGGATAGATCAGCGTGCTTCTTTAGCTGGTAAAAAAGTACTAGATGTGGGCTGTGGCGGTGGTATTTTAAGCGAAGCCATGGCACACCGCGGCGCACAAGTAACGGGTATCGACATGGGCGAAGCGCCTTTATCAGTAGCCCGTTTACACCAACTAGAATCAAATCTCACCATTGATTACCGACAAATCACAGCAGAAAACTTAGCTGTCGAAATGCCTGAGCAGTTTGACGTAGTGACTTGTCTTGAAATGTTAGAACATGTACCCGACCCAGCCTCGGTTATTCGCTCTTGCTTTGAACTAGTAAAACCAGGTGGGCAGGTATTTTTTTCTACTATTAGTCGCAATACTAAAGCCTATTTAATGGCAGTGATTGGCGCCGAATACATTATGCAAATGATTCCACGCGGCACTCATGATTATAAAAAATTTATTCGCCCTTCTGAACTAGGAGCCTGGTGTCGTGATGTTGGCTTAACAGTTACAGATATGACAGGACTGACCTATAACCCCATCAGTAAAAACTACAAACTAGTCGCTTCTGATGTGGATGTGAATTATATGATAGCTACAGTTAAGGAGGCTTAATGCGCTGGCAAGCCGTGTTGTTTGACCTAGATGGCACCTTAATGGATACCGCCTTAGATTTTATTTCCATTGCTCAACAAATGCGTGTTGAGCATGGCCTTCCTGAAATGCCAGCGCCACGCATTCGAGAAGTTATCTCCGGTGGTGCTGCTGCCATTGTTGAAACTGCACTCGAAATCAGTGAATCCGATAGCGCCTTTGAAGCCTTACGCCAAGAATTTTTAAAGCGTTATCAAACCCAATGCGCCGTACATACCTCCTTATTTGCTGGTATGAAAAACGTATTAACCCAGCTAGAACAAGCAGGTATTATCTGGGGTATTGCGACAAATAAACCCGTACGTTATGCCGAACCTATTCTCCAGCAGCTCGACTTAGAGCAACGCTGTGCTGTTTTAATGTGCCCCGAGCATGTGGAAAACAGCAAACCTGCCCCCGATATGTTGCTTAAAGCCTGTGAAATTTTGCAAGTAGAACCCCAAAAGGTACTCTATATTGGGGATGATCAACGAGATATTCAGGCTGCTGAGGCTGCTGGGATGTACAGTATTGCTGCACGCTATGGCTATATTCACCCGCAAGACAACCCTGATAACTGGGGTGCCAATGCAGTGATCAATCAGCCCCAAGAGTTGTTAGCTATTATTGAGCGAACAAGCTGTAGCTGTTAAAGAACATTTTGCTAGAGAGTTAATTATGTTTGCATATCATGCGCGAAATGACTTACTAAAAGATCGCGTTATTTTAGTTACAGGTGCCAGTTCAGGCATAGGTGCAACTGCCGCACAATGCTTCGCCGCACATGGCGCCACCGTCCTCTTATTAGGCCGCCAAGAGGACGCGCTAAATGCCATTTATGACCAAATTATTGCCCAAGGTAATCCTGAACCTGTTGTTATTCCCTTAGACTTAGAAAGCGCCCAAACACCACAATACAACGAACTAGCAGCCATGATTGAGCAAGCCTTTGGTCGCCTAGATGGGCTACTACATAATGCCTCCATTCTAGGGCCGCGCACGCCACTAGAGCAGCTCAGCGGGGAGCACTTTAACCGTGTCATGAATATCAATGTAAATGCTGCCTTTAACTTAACCCGCGCCATGATCCCTATTCTGCGCCTCTCTCAAGATGCCTCTGTTGTTTTCACCTCAAGCAGCGTTGGCCGTAAAGGACGCGCCTACTGGGGAGCTTATGCGGTTTCTAAATTTGCCACAGAAGGCTTAATGCAAGTAATGGCTGATGAAATGGATGAAACCAATGTACGTGTCAACAGCCTCAACCCTGGCGCCACACGCACCAATATGCGCGCCCATGCCTATCCTGGAGAAAATCCAGACAACAATCCTACACCAGAAGAAATCATGCCTGTTTACCTTTACCTAATGGGTGAAGATAGCCAACATGAAAATGGTAAAGCCTTTAACGCTCAAGACTAAAACCTCTTCTGTATCAGCTAGATAACGCCTGTATCAACTGAGCTAAGGCAGGCGTTGCTCAGTTAACCTAGAGCTTAGTCAGCTAGCCAGTCGACAATCATTTCTTTAACGACCTTAACCAAAGACGCTCCATTTTGATCAAGAAAAAAATGGTTTTGATGATCAATAAAAACAAACTTAACGTTCTTATTAGTCAAAGCTTGTGACATAGCAAGCGCTCCTTGCCAATCCACATTTTCATCCTTTGTCGTCTGGATATAGAGTAAGCGCACCTGGCTCTGTTCTAAGCTATGCTGCAAATCTACCGCCATTGCATCTCGCCACCATTTCGCACCATGCCCTGATAGACTACCAGAGTTAGCTGATGCTAAGCCTTTCACTTTGGCAATAAAGTCGGCCTGAGCTGCCGCTAAATGTTCAGTAGGCACTGTTGCAGCGAGATTATGCAAAATATCATCCAGAAAAAAGCGACTCCCACCATTAATTAAGACAGCCTTGTCAATATAATCAGCCTTGTGCGCAATTAACGCTGCCACGACAGCACCTTCACTTCCACCCAATAAATATATTTTTTCATAGTGAGACTTTAGATAGGCTAAGACATGCAAATAATCGTCCCTGCGTTGCAGCACAGAGTCATTTAACAAATAGTCCACTGGGCAATCAGATCGAGCTTCATCGAGTCTATACGGCAGTTCATTCGTAATAGCATATTTTTCAACTAACAATACATCAGCTTCTACGAGCTGCGTAAAGTTTTCACGGACAAACTGGTTATTATAAACACTATTGCAATCACTTCCTTGTAGAACAACAAGCAATGTTTTTGTCTTATTTTCACTCATTAAATAATACTCAATTTTACTGCCATCTTCTCGAAAAAACGCTCTCTCCACAGCCTGCGCCAAAGAACAGCAACTGAGCAAAAGCAGCACGAGGTATAATCGCATTTATCCACTTCCTGTAATGTAGCTTACATTTTAATTATAAGAGCCACCAAAAAGGTTTTCAAGGTGAAAATAAATTCAATAAAATCAATACATTACAATAATTTTAAGCAAATCATTTGACGCCTTTATTTTTTTATGTAATCTATATTACATATTTTTCCCAAGGTCTAGCATCGTGCGTTACATCGTAAAGACAAACAGCCTCTGTTTCATTCTGCTTCTATCCGCCTGCTTCACTCTAGTGCTCAACATTTCATTCTGGCTATCATTGAATACAGTGATCAACAGCTCAGGAGTCGATAAAGCGCTATTAATGCTATCGGTCGCTGTTTTTATTTTTTGCTTTATTGCCTTTTGTTTTTTGCTTTTACTTTGGCAGCCCTTCTTAAAATTAGTGAGTATTTTTTTTATCATAGGCACAGCACTCAGCAATTATTTTTATTTAAAGTATAATATTTATATTGACAAGGTAATGCTGAGCAATATTTTTGAAACAGAAATAGGTGAAGCGGTAAGCTTAATAACATTAGACATGTTGTTATGGCTATTTGTAGCCGCGCTACTTCCTGCACTAATCATTATCTTCATAAAAATTGAAACTAACGACTCACGAATAAGAAGTATGATAAAAAGACTAGGAGTAATAACTATTCTTTTTATAGTTTGCATATTTTCGGTATATCCTTTCTACAAAGAGTTTGCTGCCATCAGTAGAAACAACAGACATCTTGTAAAATTAATAATGCCTGTCAATATTATAAATAGCATCTACAAGTACGCTGCTGAAAGCTCAAATACCTTTCGACCTTTAGAGCAAATTGCTCAAGATGCTTATATTACTCATACCAGAAAAAAGCTATTTATCTTAGTGTTAGGTGAGACTTCTCGTTCTCAAAATTTCTCTTTGAATGGTTATCACAAACTTACCAATCCTCAACTCGCCAACCTGTCTAACATCATTAGTTTTAAACATATGTACTCTTGCGGCACAGCGACTTCTGTTTC
The DNA here is from genome assembly GCF_047470865.1 of Pseudomonas sp. F1_0610. NCBI lineage: Bacteria > Pseudomonadati > Pseudomonadota > Gammaproteobacteria > Pseudomonadales > Pseudomonadaceae > Pseudomonas > Pseudomonas sp. F1_0610. The sequence goes on along the minus strand of NZ_JAZDRH010000001.1, from coordinate 139,042 downwards.
AGTACCTTGCATGTTTTCTAATATGACGCGAACAGAATACTCCTCCTCTGTAGCACACGCTAGGGAGAATATTTTAGATATTATCCAAAAAGCAGGGTATCGGGTCTTATGGAGAGAAAATGATTTTGGTTGCAAGGGTGTCTGTAAACGTATACCCACTCAAAAAGTTAAGGAGTATATTAGCAAAGACGCTCCTTCGTTTGGTGGCTTATATTATGACGATCACCTGTTAGATAATTTAGACGATTTTATTAACGACCAAGAAACTAACACCTTTATAGTTCTACATACTAATGGCAGTCATGGCCCAGAGTATTACAATCGCTATCGCCCTACACTCAAGCATCTATTTGAACCCGCTTGCAAAACAAATGCAATTGAAAACTACACAGAAGAAGAATTAATTAACGTATATGACAATACTATACTTCAAGTGGATGATTTATTAGCGAAAACAATTCAACTACTAGAACACTACTCAGAAAAATACGAAGTTGCTATGCTCTATGTTTCAGATCATGGCGAGTCATTAGGAGAAAAAGGTGTCTATTTACACAGCGCTCCTTACGCTATAGCTCCCCAAGAACAAAAACATATACCTATGATATTCTGGAGCGCTGATGACTATTATGAAAATAAGACCGTTAGTAAAAACTGCTTAATCAATAAAGCTGAGCACAATAACTTTAGTCATGATTATTTATTTAATTCACTATTAAGTGCCCTTGAAATTAAAACGGAAATTTATAATAAGGAGTTAGACATATTTACTGGCTGCGAGCTTTTAGATAACTAAGCATAAAAGAAATAGAATACTGTACTTGACTATTTATCTCTGTTTGCGTGATGACAATATCTTTATAGCAAAGCGCTTTTGTAAATAAATCCGACTGAAGCATTGATAGGTACTGGCATGCCAGCCTATCAATTTCATACTTTTCAAACCGCTGATCAAGAAATGGCGTTAATCTATCTGAGAGTAATTTATAAACATGCTCAGGGCCTTTAGTAAAAAAATTACTACCTATTTTAGGTAAAACATAAGCGTCATTGATTGCTAGTTTATATACTGCAATGGTTCTGCTATCGAGTATTTTATTCAGAAATAAAATACCATAATACTCCAAAGTAGCTTCTAAAGTTTCTGGTTTATAGCTCTGCTTTTCTAGCTCTTCAGGCGAAAATATGTCATTTACCATAGACTCAACAACGGCAATAAACAAGCCTTCTTTATCACCAAACAGCCGATATACAGTGGCAAAAGAGCCGCCAGACAGCGCAATCACTTTCTCAATGCTAGCACCAGAAAAACCATACTCAATAAAAACCTCACGTGCGGCTTCTACTATGGCTTTATATCTTTTTAAGCCTTTCGGTGTCAGTTCTGATAGGGGGCGCATAAATTCTCCAAATCTAGAACATAAACAATAACACACATGGCGAGGTTTTGCCTCCTCCAGTCAAATACCACGTCTCATCAGGCTAGTGCTCTCTAAGCCGTAATAGGATTTTAAAATTACACTCTCAAAGCAAGGCTATCCACAGCATAAAATAGCTGGATTACTTAAAACTTCGCATCGTTAATTGCATTTTTTTAAAATACCAACTGTGTTCAATGTCCCTTGCTGCTTGCTGGCTAATCCTAACAGCAGCTGGCTTTACCTGTTTAATTTCATCTATCACTAATGCCTCAAAACGTAGCGGCTTAGTTCGGCTTTTAACAAAATCAGTTAATTTTTCATAAATAGCATAAACATCGGATTCTGTAAGTAAAATATCTTCGTAATAAAAATACTTTCCATCTTCAGTATCAACAGCCTTACCTTTGGGAAAAGTAATATTTAAATAAGATAAAGCGCGGTCCAAATAACTACGACCTGAAAATAAACGCACATCAGTATTAACCAAATGAAAGCCACTAGTGCCGCCTGAATATTCAACAATTAGGCTACAAACAAAGCCACGGTGCAGTTCTGGCTGCTCTAACGCGGTTAACTCTTGATAAAACTGGATATATTTTTCTAAAAGCTGCTCAGCTGTTAACTGCGTAGATTGATAGTCAGGAAGATGAAATTTTATTTTATACTCAACCGCTTTTTCAATAAATTGTGCAAATTCTTCAGGGGTGATAATAAATTTACAATTCCAAAATCCTGTTTTAATAGTTCCCATATTTAAAAACCCATTTTAAATTTAGCTATTAAATAATAAAACGGCGCTTACCAGTAAAAAGCCTGCAAATAGTTTTCTTAGCAAACGCTGCGGCATAGCATGCGCTATTTTTACGCCATAGCTAACCGTTAAAATGCCGCCAATAGCTAAGGGAATCCCCATAGTCCAATTAATTTGATCATGAATGGCATAAGTAAATAACGTAACGCTAGTGCTAGGTATAGCTAAAGACAATGAAAGCCCTTGGGCTAACACCTGAGTTAAACCAAAAAATAGCGTTAATATTGGCGTTGCCACAACAGCACCACCCACTCCAAATAATCCACCAACAAAGCCAGAAAAACTACCTAGACCAGCCAGCGCATACCAAGGCTGAGTAACATGGTCCTGCCCTTCACTACGGCTTAGTCTTAGCTGGATAAAAGTCCAAACTGAAAGCACCACAAGAAATACAACAAAGATGGAACGCATTTGCTGATTATCTAAACCGACAGCAATTTTTGCCCCAACCCAGGCTAAAGCAAAAGAAAAACTTGCCAGTAGCAAGGCATGACGCCAATTAATTTTATTGCGCTGATAATACCGCCAACAACTCATTAAAACATTGGGTACCACCATAACCAATGCTGTACCTTGAGCTAGCTGTTGATCTAAGCCAAAGAAAATACCTAACGCAGGAATGGCAATTAAACCACCACCAATACCAAAAATACCTCCCACTAAACCTAATAGCCCTCCTAGCACCAAGTTTCCGATAATTTCTATGATATCCATTGCCTATTCCTATGCTCTAAACATAAAAAAACCCAGTTAAACTGGGCTTTTTTACAGAATATGTCAATTAAGCTTTAACACGTGCTCTATATTCACCTGTGCGCGTATCAATCTCAATTGAGTCACCAATTTCACAGAATGAGGCTACAGAAATTTCGTGGTCAGTGGCTAAGCGTGCCACTTTCATGACTTTACCTGAGGTATCGCCACGTACGGCTGGTTCAGTGTAAACAATTTCACGAACAATAATCGTAGGCAGCTCGATAGAAATAACTTTACCGTTATAGAACACAGCGGCGCAAACATCTTGCATGCCGTCTTGAATGAAAGGTAAAACACCTTCTAGGTCCACCTGTTCTACTTCGTATTGGTTGTACTCTTCATCCATAAACACATAAAGAGGATCTGCAAAATAAGAATAGGTTACGTCTTTACGCTCAAGGATAACTGGCTCTAGCTTGTCGTCAGCACGGAATACGGTTTCAGTTGCAGAACCATTAAGTAAGTTCTTTAACTTCATTTTCACCACAGCGGCGTTACGACCAGACTTGTTAAATTCGGCTTTTTGAATAACCCATGGTGTTCCGTCGATGCTAACAACTTGACCGGCGCGAAACTCTTGTGCTGTTTTCATACTGAATGTCCATCAAAAATGGTTGACAAAATTTAGGTGCGCATCATAGCCAATTTTTATGAAAATTAGCTAGTCTTGATGCAAGATCAGGCAATTTAATTTGCTGATTAGTGAAGTTTTCTGTCACAGCTTGTATCTGTACCCAGTTTTCTTGCCAGCACTTCCAGCTTGTTGCTGTTATTTGCTGTGCATTCCAATCAATAAAAAACTGACTAATATAGGTTTTAATAGGTTCTGGCGTCGTCGCCAAGTATAGCTCTAAAAAAGCATTAAGTTTATCCCAGTGAGCATCGTCATCTTGCGGATAAATATGCCAAACAAATGGCTTTCCAGCCCAAATAGCTCTAACTAACGAATCTTCACCTCTTACACAGTTAACATCGCAGCACCAGAGCAACTTGTCAAACTCACGCTGCTCGACAAATTCAATTAACTGGATATTTAACTGGCCTCGCTGCACTACTTTACCTCGAGAAAGCTCAGCGCCTAACCAAGCCTGCACGCTAGATAAAACCTTGCTCCTAGGAACTAAAACATGGTTTTTTTGTGGTTGCACACTGAGCGCATCTAGCCAGCTTGCAACCGCCTCATTCTCATAAGCAAATAAACTAATAAGCTGCCTACCTTCGGCCTTTTTCACGCCTAAACTTGCTAAAAAAGTAGCTTGCGCCTGAGGCGATGCAATAAACGCATCTCGCTGCGCGATTAGATCACGCTCACGTAGCAAGCCCCCAACGGCCTCACTAAATCCTGGAAAAAAGAAAAACTTTGATAACCCAGCACCTTGCATAGAAGGTAATGCATGGCAGTCGGCTGCCCATGTTTGCGCTGTTAAGTATTCTAGATTTAACCATAAAGGTTTGAGCGCTTTTTCACGCATTTTGTCTAAATAAGACGCTGGGATCTCACAAGCAAAAGCTTCAATAACAACATCGGCTGCCTGAGCTATCTGTAAGTTATATTCATTCCATGTATATATTTCAACATGCTCAATGGTTTGTCGTTGCAACGTATTGGCTGCGGCAGGACAAATGGCATAAAAAGCTTCTAGCTCATCAACCCACAAACGAACTTGATAACCATGCTCATGTTGTAACTGTCGCGCCAAACGCCAAGTCACCCCAATATCGCCAAAATTATCAATTACCTTACAAAATATATCCCAACGCATGCTAAAAACCTAAACTCAATCTAGCTTGTTATTCTACGCAATCCTTATCAAAACACAGCAAAAATAGGCAAGCATTTGAAAAAACTCAATAATTCTTGCAAATTTTATTCTATTCAAGTAGATTACTGCGCCCTATAAGCCATTGCTTATTTTGCTGGTGAAATGTCCGAGTGGTTGAAGGAGCACGCCTGGAAAGCGTGTATACGGGAAACCGTATCGAGGGTTCGAATCCCTCTTTCACCGCCAGTTATTTTTTAAAGCCTTGATTTTAGTAGAAAAATCAGGATCTTTATTTGTCAGCAATTCAGCGTCAAAGTTAGAAGCATAATTACTACGCTGTAGCCAGACTACCTATAATTCTTCCTGCAAATTTATTAAATATTTAAACGCCACCTCATCTGCTATTATAATTTATCGTTTTCGAGTGTTTTCTGCACTGAACTGTGCGCCTACTTTTAGACTTATGTGATTTTACGCTATCTTTCCCGCAAGTAGAGATTTAAAACCTCTTTAATAAACGAAACTACGTCACATTAACTCAATCATCTATATGCTTACGCAATGAATGATCACTATGCTTCCTTAACCCATCTCATACAAACTTAGCCCATTTTATTCTGGGAAATTTAGCCACAAGCACAAAATCAATATCACCTGCGACGTAAATCAGTGATCCTTGGTATTTATACTGTTGTGATGTTTCTAAGCTGCCTACTCGGCAGTGAACCTCTGCACAAATACGCCTAACTGCTGGATGTTTTTCTAAGCTGCCTACTCGGCAGTGAACGTGGTTGGCTTCATGCATGCTGATCGCGGCAGTTTCTAAGCTGCCTACTCGGCAGTGAACCGCAAGAGTTAAGTTTTACGCCGACTGAACTATTTCTAAGCTGCCTACTCGGCAGTGAACATGTACAGAACATTCTTTAGCTGGGTTCTAGTTTTCTAAGCTGCCTACTCGGCAGTGAACATGCAAGGTAAGGCGTTAAAAGACGGTTGGCATTTTCTAAGCTGCCTACTCGGCAGTGAACGTGTTCATTTTGTAGCCCCCTATTTTCGGTTTTTTCTAAGCTGCCTACTCGGCAGTGAACCACGGATACCTGCATTCGTGTGATTATCAATTTTTCTAAGCTGCCTACTCGGCAGTGAACGATTAGCAGTGTATGCAGTGCCAATTTTCCTATTTCTAAGCTGCCTACTCGGCAGTGAACATTTCCTGATTTATTGAAGCTTGCTTGCTCTGGTTTCTAAGCTGCCTACTCGGCAGTGAACCCAAAGTTAAACGGGCTGATGCGTTTTGTATTTTTCTAAGCTGCCTACTCGGCAGTGAACCGCAACCGACTGAGGGCAATAAGTTACCGTTATTTCTAAGCTGCCTACTCGGCAGTGAACTAGGTATGCCTTGCAAGTTATATAAAACTCAATTTCTAAGCTGCCTACTCGGCAGTGAACTAACAGTGCTAAGGCATTCAAGCCTATCGGGTTTTCTAAGCTGCCTACTCGGCAGTGAACGATTTGCTCACAAGTGAGCGTGTGTTGTGTTATTTCTAAGCTGCCTACTCGGCAGTGAACGTTTAATTGCCGCTTAGGTGCCGTCACCTTTGTTTCTAAGCTGCCTACTCGGCAGTGAACATATCAAATTAAACCGTTACAAAGCCGACTTATTTCTAAGCTGCCTACTCGGCAGTGAACCCCATATTTCTGAGTTTTCTTCACGAACAGTTTTTCTAAGCTGCCTACTCGGCAGTGAACTTGTCCCGTATGCCGTCGAGTTTGACGGTAACTTTCTAAGCTGCCTACTCGGCAGTGAACATCTTTACCTCATCTGCTCGATCAAAACGATATTTCTAAGCTGCCTACTCGGCAGTGAACGCGAACAACATGTTGCTGACCGAATAAGGAGATTTCTAAGCTGCCTACTCGGCAGTGAACACGCACCCTAAGCTACACTGAGTTTTTATCATTTTCTAAGCTGCCTACTCGGCAGTGAACCATATTATTTACCTAAAGTTATTTATGTGTGTTTTCTAAGCTGCCTACTCGGCAGTGAACATTGATTATATTTGTGGTGTGCATCAAAGGCTTTTCTAAGCTGCCTACTCGGCAGTGAACCAAGCGCGATCAGTCCGCCTACAACAAACAAATTTCTAAGCTGCCTACTCGGCAGTGAACTAGAATCGCGTAAGATTGCGTGATGGGTGATGTTTCTAAGCTGCCTACTCGGCAGTGAACCGATGGAACTGGCTCAGCGTTTATATGAGCAATTTCTAAGCTGCCTACTCGGCAGTGAACGAAATAATGTTGAATCCCGATGGCCGCCTATGTTTCTAAGCTGCCTACTCGGCAGTGAACGGCATTCTTTCTGCCATTTCCGTACCGGGCATTTTCTAAGCTGCCTACTCGGCAGTGAACACTAAAACAGATGGAGGGATTCAACCATGATTTTTCTAAGCTGCCTACTCGGCAGTGAACGGCCTAAATGGTGCAGAGGTTGCCGCCTTGCTTTTCTAAGCTGCCTACTCGGCAGTGAACGCTTGATACGCTGTGAAGTCGTTCCCGATCTCTTTCTAAGCTGCCTACTCGGCAGTGAACTAGGCGTATGAGATCAGGCAAGTTACGACATATTTCTAAGCTGCCTACTCGGCAGTGAACTTGTTCTAAGGTGGCAAGGTCTTTTGGTTCTATTTCTAAGCTGCCTACTCGGCAGTGAACATCAAGCGCATGCATATATTTATGAACTATACGTTTCTAAGCTGCCTACTCGGCAGTGAACAGCGCTGGCAACTGCTCCGACACGCTGCTCAATTTCTAAGCTGCCTACTCGGCAGTGAACGCTTCCACGGCTGCTATGATTTGCTGGCGGCTTTTCTAAGCTGCCTACTCGGCAGTGAACAGGAATATATTTTAACCGGTGGTATGACGGCATTTCTAAGCTGCCTACTCGGCAGTGAACAGTGGGTAGACGAGTTCGAATGGGACGCTATCTTTCTAAGCTGCCTACTCGGCAGTGAACTGTTAATTTACAACAAAAAACCAAGTTAGAACAGTAAGTTAACCCACAAATTAGTAATTTAACCCAAGTTTTTTATGTAAATCATAAGTCATTGATTTATAGTGACTATTTTTAAAGGAAAAAACTTTGGGTCATTTGTACTGCTATTTAGGTTTCCGTCTGAACTTCTAGCGGTTCAATATATTTGGAAGCGGGTGGGCGCCAATTCTGGCCGCAACACCTGACCAATCAGGTAAGGCGAACGGTATGACGTAGCATGAACTTGGCCAACGAATTAGGATCAACATAGGCCTATTACAAGAGCTGAGGCTGCGCCAACTCAAGCCTTTTCCTTCTACCATCAGTCGTGAGGTACGCTGCAATAGTGCTTGCGATAGGAGCTACCACTAGATTCGGCGCAGAAGCCAATGCCAAGCATAGCGACTGAACTGTCGACCTAAACTTAAGCTAGCACAATGATGCTGAGCTTTTTGAAGTGGTCATTGCCATGTTGCGAGAAGGCTATTCTCCTTAACAACTAGCCGCTAGTTTGCCCATTTGTTTGCTACTCATAAAGGTAAAAATAATGCTTCTTCTGTAGGTACCTTTGTTGAACAAACCTGCAATTATCTAATGCTGATGAAAATGAATGCTGCTTACCGTAACCTCTGCCGTTGAAGGGTTTAGTGCTGCACTGAATCAAATGCCGTTGGCTGTGCGTAAAAGCACGACCTATGATCAAGGGCGGAAAATGGCTCATCGTGCAAAAATCACCCAAGAAACGAGGTAGCCATTTGTTTTTACAACCCACACAGCCCTTGGCAGTGCGGTAGTAACGATACCAGTACTTGCCCAAAGGCACAGATTTCTCTGTGTATCGTCAAGAAAATGTGATGAAGTTGCGTTATCACTCAACGCAAACTCCAGAAAAGGGTTCGGTTTCAGGTGTCCTGGTGAGGTATTGACTGAAGTTATGCAAAAAAACAGCCGATGAGCAATAATGGGGCAGTATCAACTCATTAAACCTGTTGCACTCAGGTCTTGAATCCGTCCACTATCAATCATAATTAAAAAACACAACAAACAGAAAACTATCTAAAAAAAGTAAGTCCTTTATAGTGAAAGCTTAAGAACAAAATTACTATAATAAGTAACCCTATCAATGTACTCATTCGAAAAACTTTTAATAACAATCTATTTCTTTGATTAAGCAAAGGACGCCCTAGTAAATAGCGCATTGCAAGCATACCGTAGCCCATGTTGGTTTTATAATTAGGGCGCAAAGCTAATGGCATTGCGTTAATTTCTGCAACAGCTAACCCATAACTTGAAATACTGCTAATACTTGCGATCAATATGCCAATTATGCGGCCTTTAGGGTCGTTTAATATAAAATCTGCGGCAGCTAAAATCATTTCTTCCATAAAAATAAGCACTTTTTAAGTTTTAGGTAGATACCATAGCACCACCTTATCAAATGGTGACCACAAGGGCATTTTTATACCTATAGCGCTCAAACGTTTTCGAACCCACTCATTGCACGTAGTATAAGCATTATATGACCCTTTAGCTGCATAAAAGTTATCAAATAATGGGGTTTTACTTGAAAACTGTTTTTGAATGTCATTCACTAATTCTTGGTACTGAGTATGACTGAGTAAAATTTTTCGTTTATTTTCATTACGTATTGGGCTATTAAACTGCCCTGATAACTGTATAACAGAATTATCGCCCGTTAGCGCTTGCCAGGTAATGCCTAGCGTCAAATCAGCCCATGTAGGCACTTGCGTATAAAAGGCTTCACTTCCCCAACCTATTTGTGTCCATTGCATATTTTTATAAGGAAAACTATTTGGGTATTGTGCTTGCCAATCAACTTGGCTGCTCTTAGTGGGCAACCATAAATTCAGATGCACACCATTACTTGCCACATAAATAATGATAGTCTTTGACTCATTAATTTGACGTTTTTGTTCAGTAGACAACAATCCACCTATCAGCACCATCAATAAGTAGGAAAATATAAGAATAAAGGGAGCTATTAATATAGAAAGGCTCCATTTTTTTAGCATTTCTTCGTCACCATGTGTAATGCTTCCTCAATAAGAGCTAAATTATAAATTATCCAGTCTGAGAATGCGCTATATTATGCTAAGCCAGATGTTTTTTAGCAGCCTACAGTAAATGCTTGGATAGCTTGAGCACGCTATATCAGCATCTCTGTTTTCGAAAAATCACGCTGGAGTCGAGACTTGTTGCATTTTTGCCACTACAAGCCAGTTTGTGCTTTCAGGTAATATACATAGTTTATATATCAACAAAATACCTGCACAAATGATTGCTCCACTCAATTTGCAGCATACTCTGCGAGAAAAGCTAAACAAAGCGAGATGTTCAGATATCTTATGCTGGAGATTTACGCTACTTGCACTGAATAATCCAGCTTTACTTGCTATGTTAAAGGTTTCTAACCAAAGTAATAGCTTAGCTCTGTACAACTGGAACAGGTGCCCACAAGAATTAATCAGTACTCTAAGCCCCAATAGTGTTAATTATCAACTATAGCTCGTGCTTAATAACGCACACGATAGTTTAACCTAAACTAAAAACAGCTTTTTACGCAAACCTTAGTGTTCTTTCATACTACTAAGAACCGCCCTTATCGCCAACAGAATATACCTTTTTCCACGCTGATGTCTGCTAAGCCACATAAAACACCCGCTATTAGAACTAGGGTTATTAGATACTCAACACATTAGATTATTTGAAAAAACACTCCGTTCTTATAAAAGCACACTTACTTTTACCTCGTTTAACTGCACATTCATAGGCAAATAAACTAAGCCGCTTGATTCAAGTATTCAGGGGTTAAACTCTATTGAAAAGGATGAGAGAACCTAAACTGTGCCTTACCCGTGAGGAGAAAACTCTTTTAGTCAGCAAGCTATATTAAATGCACTTAAGCATTTAGGTTACACTGTTAATGATGACATACAAACCCTATGGACTAAACAAGACCGCCTAATAATGCTAAAGCTCAGTACATAAGATTATGGTATTCAATTAGGACCTACAGATAATGATGCAATGCTTATGATGCCTACTCTAGGTTTAAACTCTACAGGCAATAAGCAATATGTGTACTTATGGAAAATAGCGGTGTGATGCCTTTAAATAAGGCCTAAGTCATCGATAAGAACAAGGTGCGAGACTCTCTCTAATATAGGGTTAGCGGCTGGAGCAACAGTATTAAAAGAAATCGATAATGACCTTAAGCAGCAGAAATGCGCAACTAATAGTCGGCTATTTGGATTGAGCAAAACAATAAATACAAACTAAATCAAAGATATTAAAAAATAACTAAATTATATTTTAATTTCTTCCCAAAGGATTCTATACTAAGCTAGGTTCACAGCCTAAATTTCTTACAACTTTCAATTAAAAGGAATAATTAAATGAAACTACTTAGCTCATACGCTGAAAGCAAAAAAGCGCTAGAAGAATTAAAAGCACAGATCGCAAGATTGGAGTCAGATCCAAAATTTGCTAAAGAAAAAGCCTTTGTTGAAGCTTTAGATAAATTGTTAAAAGACCATGGAAAAACTCAAGCTGATCTACAAGCCTACCTTTTCCCTGAAACCACGAAAAGAACCAGCAAAATACGCAAGCCAAGAGCCGTAAAAACCTATAAAAACCCACACACCAAAGAAACCGTCACTACGGCTGGCGGCAATCATAAAAAACTAAATGAATGGCGTGCAAAATATCCAAAAGAAGATATTTCTACTTGGGTTGTGTCCACTAAATAGAAATATAACTAGGCAGTTTGCTTGTGTTGCTATTTTAAGCAATCTGCCTAGCTTACAGACGATGCCTAGAGCAACACCCCCCCTTTCCCCCTTTTTGGCTTGCTGCATCTCTTTTTAAATAAATAAAAATAAATTTATTAATATTAAAGCAGAATGAAAAATCCATCTTTATTTTAATAAATCTGCAGTAAAACTAACCATAGATATTGAGCAAGGAGCAATGGTTAGCCGCATTCTCTCAAAACCCAGTGTTAGTTAAAATGCACATAATATTCAAGCTTTAAAAGTGCCATCCACTGGCAGACTAGCAAGAATAATGGTCGTTTTTCCAACCAAAAATGCTTCCAACCAAAGAGCATTTGCTAAGATCCTATCAGCCCAAATTAAACAACATATGCCTCCACATGTAAATGATTATCATTAAATTTATTTGTCAGATATTTGATTCACTACACTATGTATTACCCGAAAAAAAGCTATACTAACCGACACTAAGGATAGCCACAGTCAAGATATTACCTATGAAACGCTCAAAGCATGTTGTGTTACAAAACTTTCGTAAAAGTATATATGCCTTCCCTTTGGCACCTATCGCTTTAGCCGTCAGTAGCTTGTTACTCACAGGATGTGATAACAATAACAATCAAACGGCATCTGGAACTAGCAACCAGCCAATAGTTGTTGGTATTTTCAAAAATGCTGATGAATGCATTGCTCAGTACCCTAGTGAAGCTCAAGCCTGCCAGCAGGCCTATCAAAATGCGCTCAATGAAGCAAAGCGTACCGCACCTCGCTATGCCTCTTATGAGGATTGTGCAGCTGACTTTGGCGCAGAGGTTTGCATTACTGAAAATACAGCTAACACAAACGCTTCTCATACATCTGCCAGTACTTTAACTGGCGCGGATAATTCGGATACCAGTAGAACAACAGCGACACATGCGTCAGGCGGACACAATAGCTTCATTATTCCTGCGTTAGCTGGTTACATGCTAGGTCGTTCCTCAGGGCAATTTAATTCAGCCAACGCCCAGCCCTTGTTTTCGTCTAAACAGCCCGCTAGCCCTGCCTATAACCGAATGGTTGATACAGCAGGTAATAACTATGGCAATAACCAAACAGGGCGCTTTACCTCAGCCCCTGCCAGCGCTTTGCAACCCAAACCTGCTGCGCAAGGCATTAGCCGCCGTGGGGGCTTTGGTTCGACCGTTGCTGCGGCTGAATCGCGTAATAATCAACTGCGCTCATCAATGCGCTCATCAAACAGTTCAGCTAGCCGTCCTGCTCGCAGTTATGGTGGCTAACTAGACCATGCAACGTAAATCAATCGCTGAGCGTCCGTACTGGAAAAAACAAGCCCATGACTATGGCTTTCATTTTCATACTATGTATGGCGAGCCGTACTGGTGTGAAGATGCCTATTACTCTTTTACACTAGCGCAAGTTGAAACCATTGAAGATGCCACCAATGAACTGCACCAAATGTGTTTACAAGTGGCTGACATGGTGGCCAATAGCGAACAATGGCTAAGCAAATTTCAAATTCCAGAGCAATGCTGGGATTTTGTACGTGACTCTTGGCTAACCCATGAACCTTCACTCTATTCGCGGCTTGATTTTGCGTATTCTGGCTACGGCCACCCCAAGTTACTTGAAAATAATGCGGATACGCCTACTTCGCTATATGAAGCAGCTTTCTTTCAGTGGCTCTGGCTAGAAGAACAGATTGAAGCTGGCAAACTTCCACGCCATGCTGATCAATTTAATAGTATTCAGGATCAGCTGATAGCCCGTTTTACTGAGTTACGGCAAAACTACCATTTACAACAGATTTATATGACGTGCTGTCGCGACACAGATGAAGATCGCGCTACTGTTCAATATTTACAAGATTGCGCCGAAGAAGCTGGGCTTTCAACACCATTTTTGTATATTGATGAAATTGGGTTAAACCAACAAGACTACTTCACTGACCTGCTTGATCAGTCGATTGAGCATATGTTTAAGCTTTATCCGTGGGAGTTTATGTTTCGTGAAAGTTTCGCCTCAGCGCTTTCCACACAAACTACCGGATGGCTGGAACCAGCTTGGAAAAGTATTCTATCGAATAAGGCTTTATTAGCTGCACTATGGGAGTTATTTCCTAATCACCCTAATCTTTTGCCAGCCTATTTTGCCAATGACAGGAAAGCTTCGAGTATAGGTAACTTCGTTAAAAAACCTATCTTTAGCCGTGAAGGGGCGAATATTGAAATTGTCCAAAACGGCCGCGTTGTAGAGAAAACCGAAGGCATTTATGGCGACGAAGGCTTTATTATCCAAGAATATTACGCCCTACCTAAATTCTATGATAGCTATACGCTCATTGGCAGTTGGATTGTAAATGATCACGCCTGTGGCATTGGTATGCGTGAAGACCGCTCTCGAATCACTCAAGATTTATCACGTTTTTATCCGCACGCTATTCTTGATTAAAGATGCTATGGGGCTTCTAGCAAGCCCTCATTAGTGATCGCCAGCAAATCCACTTCAGCACCTAATGCTTGTAAGTCATCTGCTAACACCTGCATAAAACGGCGTGCCCCTTGCTTAACTGTTAAGGGTAACTCCTTGGTGACCGCCAGTGCTTGCACCAAAGAGAGCTGCAAGTAGTCTTTAATAAATTTTACGACCTCCAGTTTGCGTGCACCTAAGGCGAGCAATCTTACCTGGACGACTTCCCAATCTGCTGGGTTAACCTGATCATTTACAGGTAAAAAAGCATCATCCTCTTCAACTGAGGCTAATAACTCCTCATAGTAATACTCAACAGAGCACCAGAACTCGCTATCAGATGCAATGTTTTGTACAAAGGCTAAAAGCTCTGGAATACATTGCTCACGTTGTTTAATTTGGTTTAAATAATTAGTAAACGCAGTAAAACTTTCAGCAATAGGTTCTGCTTGCCAAAAGCCCTGTCCGTGACGTGCAAAATAAACAGGAAAACCCTGTTCTTGTTCAGCTATATCAATAAAAAATGGATCTGCCATTTCATTTTGCGCAAACACATACCATGTTGGTTGAAAAGCACCAGACTCTGTAGAAGTTAAATCTTCATGAGTAATGCCATGCACGCGATACCCTATTTGAAACCAATCAACATGTTTTGGATCAGCATAGTGCTGTGGCATTTCCAAGCCCTCAAAGAAAATAGGCGCTTGTAATAAGTGGTGTAACTCATCTGGTAACTGCACACTCATATCCTTAAACATTACTGCTAATAGGCCAACATGTTAGGCTATTCTACAAATTCATAGCCTTCTTCGGTAGTTTAAGCATGTTATATAAACACTTACTTTTTGATTTAGATGGCACTCTAACCGACTCATCAAGCGGTATTTATAATGCTATCAATTTTGCATTACAACAGTTAGGTCTTGCGCCTCAGCCATCAGAGGTACTAAAAAGCTTTATCGGTCCACCTTTGGTTGATTCATTTAGCCAGATACTCAAGCTTTCACCAGAGCAAACTAAGCAGGCGCTGGTTTTATATCGCCAGTATTACAAAACCACTGGTCTTTATGAGAATACTCCTTACTCAGGTATTATCAATTTACTGGAAAGATTGAAAAACAAAGGCTATACACTTTATCTGGCCACTTCAAAACCTGAGGCTTTCGCTATTACTATTTTGCAGCACTTCCAGTTATCTATGTATTTTACTGGTATTTATGGTGCTACTTTCGATGCCAGTCGCTCTCAAAAAGCCGATGTTATTCGTTATGCTCTGATACAAAGTGGCAATCAAGAGTTTGATAAAACCTTAATGATAGGCGATCGCTACCATGATATAAGCGGTGCGCTGATAAACCATATTCAGTGCTGCGGCGTTACTTACGGATTTGGTAGTAAAGAGGAGTTGCAACAAGCTGGCGCTACGTACTTGGTTGAGTCCGTAGCTCAGCTTGCACAGCTATTAGGCGTGAGTGACCAATAAAGCTTGCTTAATTTGCTCTACAGCTTGTGGGAGGTGCGCCAAGTGTTCTAAAGCTTGGTGCACTCGTTGTGTATCAAAGTGTTCTCTAAAGCGCTTAAAACCTGCAACTTGAGCCTCTTTATTCTCGCCTGTTACTAACGCTAAGAGTAAAGTAGAAAACTCTTGATCGCTCAAGTTTTGTAAAGACAAAGCATTCAACGCTGCGATACGAATGTAGTCATTGCTATCGTTGCCAATTAAATGGCATAAGCCGTTTTTAAAGAAAATAGCATGCAAAGGCTGGCTATAACGTGAAAGAACTTTGAGCGCCTCTAAGCGAACTTGGCTGTCTATGTCCGGATTAACAGCAATTAATAGTATTTGCACAAAATCAGCATCTGTTAGTTCTTGTTGAATGCTCAATAAAGCCTCTAACTGCGCTTCACTTGAAAGGTGTTCAAGTATGATGTTAAGCATTACGACCTCCTGTCATGGGCTAAACATTTCCGTTAGTATAAAATAGTATAGTTAAATATTTTTTTAACTTAGATCATTTTAAGAATAGATTTCTATTTTATCACTTCAGACAGCGATGCGTAAAACTGCCTATGCCTTGCTTAGTATTTTTTCAAATTGCAATAGAGTCTTTAAATTAAGGCTGGCTCAGCCTAGTTACAGAGTAAGCTAGATGTTATGCCAGCCTCTATAATTATTATCTCTTTAACTGTAAATTTGCATAAAATTTAGCTCTGTATTTAACTCATCAAATAACAACCAAAGCGCAGTTAGCGACATCATACCAGCCATGCTGATATTAAATAATCGTAAACGCATTGGATGCTGTAAGGCTAGGCGTAAACGATCACCTGCTACTGCCCAAATAAAAATACATGGATAGTTAATAAGTGCACTAGCACTGGCTAATACGATATTTGCCAGCCAAGGCTGCTCACCTTTTGTAGCAAACAAAATAGCTACGTTAACAGCCATTAACCACGCTTTAGGATTAATCCATTGAAACAGTGCCATTTGTATGAAACTAGCGGGGGCTGGGCGCTGGATTTTTTCTGGCGCGCTGGATAAATAGATTTTCCACGACAACCACAATAAATAAAGGCTACCAATAATGGCAATTGGCATGCGGATTTCACTAATCCATTGCTCTACAAAGCTAAACGCTTGCAGTGCAATAAAAGTTTGTAGCCCACTGCCAATGCTAATGCCCAAAGTCGCTGGCAAAGTGCGTTTTAAGCCAAAATTAACACCTGAGGCTGTTAATAAGAGATTATTAGGTCCTGGCGTAATGGACATCACTACAATATAAGAAATAAAAGCGAGGCTGATCATGGTTTTACCCTACTGACTGATTAGCCATAGATTAAATTAAGATTAATCATAGATACAGATTCAGTATTTATGTATTGTAATGGTTACAGTTTTTATTTTACTAAACTGTAACCATTACATTGGAGAGAACTGTGCCTACTACGCTGGATTTACAAGATAACCGCCCCCTCTATTATCAATTGAGTGAAAAGCTAGCTCATGCTATTCAAACCCATGTTTTTAAAGCAGGCGCTCGTTTTCCATCGGTCAGACGCACAGCCAAAACCTATTCTGTCAGTATCAATACGGTGATTGCTGCCTACCGCCATTTAGAAGATCAAGGATTTATTGAGGCACGCCCGCAATCTGGTTTTTATATTCGTAACCAATTACCTAAACTTGAACATACGCTGACCAGCCATAGTGTGAGTGCTGCACCTAAACCCAATGTTTTACGCTTGATTGATACCACTTTTGCCGCACAACAAAACCCAGAATTCACCAATATTTCGCTCGCATGCCCCACTCAAGACTCAGATTTCTACCCGCGTGAAAAGCTTGGGAAAATTATGACTCAGTTGCTAAGGCAGCAACCTCAGCTCGTTGGTAGTTATGCTTTACCGCCTGGCAGCTTAAATCTGCGCCAACAAATTGCACGTCGCATGCTCGATTTAGGCATAGTTACAGATGCCAACGAAGTCACTATCACCCACGGTTGCGTCGATGCTTTGCATTTAGCCTTACGCGCAGTAACCAAAGCTGGCGACTGTGTAGGGCTAGAATCTCCAACCTATTTTTATTTAATGCCATTGCTCGCCAGTATGGGCTTGACGGTATTAGAGATCCCAACCCATGCCGAAACAGGGCTATCAATTGAAGCGGTAGAGATGCTGCTTGAGCAAAAACGAATACAGGCTATTATCTGCATGCCAAACTTACATAACCCTCTTGGCTGCAGCATGCCATTAGCCGCGAAAAAACGTCTAGCTCAATTAGTTAATCAGTATGAAATTCCCCTTATCGAGGATGGGCTTTATTGCGAACTGCAATTTGATCAAGTTCTGCCTGCAGTAAAAACCTTTGATAAACACGGCTGGGTTATGTTTTGTTCAAGCTTTACAAAAACTTTAGCGCCTGACTTTCGCATTGGATGGATTAGTGCTGGACGCTTTAGTCAATCCGTACAACAACTAAAAAATATGCTCTCAGTCGCTGAATCACAACTGCTCTGTGAAACTATTGCACAGTTTTTAGCTGTTGGTGGCTATGACCATCATTTACGCAAATTGCGTAAACGCTATAGTGAGAATATGAACCAAGCACAGGCTATCATTGCACAGCATTTTCCAAAAGGAACCTGTGCGACTAAGCCTCAAGGTGGTTTTGTATTTTGGGTTGAATTACCAGGTAAAATAGATACGGTCGAACTGCATCAGCAATTACTGAAAGAACATATTTGCTTAACACCTGGCATGCTCTACTCGCCTAGCGGGAGGTTTAGCAATGCATTACGTATTTCTTGTTGCTATCCTTTCAATGAACAGTATAAATATGCTCTGGCGCGCACGGGAAGCAAGGCCTGCGAGATGACGGGCATCAGCGCCGGCCTTAATTAATTTACCACTTAAAGGTTACACCAACCTGACCGTTCATATTACGATAATGGCGCTGTCCTTGCTGAACACCAAAGCGCGTCCATACTTGGATGTCATCATTGACCTGCCCTTGCAGGCCAATAGCCATTTCAACAGCTGAGGTGGACAACTTGTCTTTGACTTGCTCATTACCAAATTGCATATGTTGGTCTTTTGGATTACGCCAATAATTCAGCTCAATAAAGGGTAATAACTGTGAGCCTGACTCTAAGTCTAATTCTGCTGCTAAACGCGCGCCTAAACGAGTAGAGACTTCATTTTTATTATCCCATTTGATATGTGTTTTTGTGCTTTTCTCTGTATGAGAGCCATTATTGGCTTTATTCCAAATAACCTGAGCCTGTGGTTGCAAGTACCATTGCTGGTTTGCACTACTGGCTAGCAAAAAGTTATGCCCTACTTCAAGCGATACAGAGGTCATTTGTGAATGATATTTTTCACTGGATAAACCGTCGCCTTTGACATTATTACTATTCCAACCATGCAATAGCCATGTATCAACATAGCTGCCTGTTTTGCTGCTTGGGCTTTGTTGCCAAGTAGCATAAGCACCAATATTATAGCTATCTAGGTTAGCCTTGGCATGAATAGCTTGTGCTTTAGCTTTGGTTTCTGCTTTACCCAATAAGCCCATTACACCCAAATCAAAACGGCTACCATCTGACAACTCATAGCGCACTACATCAGCCCCAAAGTGTATTAGATGACTTGTACTTTTGCGCTTAGAGTCAAACTGATCACTAAAGGAGGTTTTATCTGATTGCACACGGATCCAGCCAACACTGTCTTGCGCAATACCATTTGTTTGGCCTTTACGATCTTGCCATTTATGACGCTGTAAGTTACGGGCCATCTGATTATTGGAAAAATAGGCAGGAACTTCTGGGCGGTAGCTATCCTCATCTCCACTATTGTCTTGACCTTCTAAAGAGGAGACAAGATACCAGTTACTCTCATTCTCATCCGCTCGATGGCCACGTTTTAATTTATAGTTATAAGCACCTACGGCAATGGTATCTGTTTTATCTTGGCGGTAGCCATCGGATAACGGATCAATAAAAAAAGCATCTGTAGTGGTTGTCGCCTTCGGCCCACCCTGCTCTGAATTATCAACGGCGTCTACCACTTTAATGCCTTTTATGGTTTGCTCACCTGTACCACCAGCATTACGGAAACGAAGCCCAGTTTTTCCTGTTGCTTCTTCATTTATAAGGATTCTATCTGTCTTTGAAGCATCAGCATTAAATTCAGTCCAAAGTTCAATCACGCCGTTTGTGCTATTTAAAGTGTCGACTTCTAGTGTATTGTGTTGCCCAGCAGCTGGTTTGCTCAATTGGATAGTTGCGTTATCTAATGTTAAAGCCCGCACAGTGGATAAACCCGAATAAGACCAAGTGGTATTATTTTTTAAGCTAACATCAGTGGTGAAGCCGCCAAGTATTCTGCCGCCTAGGGTTGAGTTATCTGCATTGAGTTTAACTTCTCTATCTTCAAATGGATCTAGTACAAAATCATTTCTTAACAACACAGTATCTGAAACAAATTTCGAGCCATTATTGAGGTTGATAGCTGAAGAACCTGAGCTTCTTTCATAAACTCTTATTAATGCACCTGCACTACTAAACTCAGTATTATTCGCTGTAAATGTGCCACCACTCGCCACTACACCAGCAGAACCTTGTCCTGTCAGTTCAAACTTTGAGTTAGTTAGCGTTACTTTGCCTTCGTCACTAAACTGAACACCCATGGTTAGCTTTTCAGCTGAGGTATAAGTAACTGCATTACCTACAACCTCGCCTTTAGAGTCAGCAAAAATGCCTTTCATGCTATCTATACCAGTGGCTTGATCTTTGATTCGCACATTATCTAGCACAACTTTTCCGCCGCTGCGCGCAGTAGCGCCTGCGGGTGTAAAGCCATAGTCGCCAGCAGCACCGCCACCAGAGGTTAAAGTCATATCTGTGTTTTTAACGGTAACTTTTGAGTTTTCTCCTTGCGCAACAGCACCCCATGCGCTGTTCTGACGTTCTATATGGCTATCTTCAATATAGATTTCTGCACCTGCATCTGCACCTAAAGCAATAGATCTGGTTTTAATATCAGAATTTTTGATACTGACAAGGGTATCTTTATTGGAAGCATTAATGCTACCGCCAGCCGTTTGTTGCGTGGAGATGTTAACGTTATCTAAATTAACAGTGGCCGCAGAATAGGCATTCACTGCAGCACCTTGCGTATGAATCTCACCACTTTTTAAGTTAACAATGGTTTCGCCTTTTATGCCTGTACCATCTACATAAACGCCTACATTGGTTTTTTGATCATTTGTAAAGTTGGCAGGAGTATCAGGTGGATTGCTAGAGATATCATTGATAACAGTATTAAAACGATTGGCATCAAATTGAATTTTAAAGTTTTCTAAATTGACTTTACTGCCTGCCCCTTTAGCTATCACATTGCCTCTGCGATCATAAGTCACATCTTCAATGCTAAGACCTGTATCTAATGCAGAGATACTGATATTTTTTAAGTCCACATTAGCACTATTAGCTAATATACCTGTTTTATCGGCAAAAAAATCAGCACCGCTACTACCACTTAATGAAGGTTTTTCAGCTTCTGTAAAATGGTTATTGCCAATTTTTACAGCAATACCTGTTTTAGCATTTTCAGTATATGAAGAAATAATTGTGCTATTAAAACCAGGATCATCTGGATTGTCATGGTCAGTCAATATTGTCAATGCTGAGTTTTTTTCTACCATGTATAAGGCAGAATCTCCCACATCCGCATTTTTATTATTGTTAATTAGATAAAGAAATTCTTGTGCTTGTAGTTGATTACTTTCAGCAATGCGACCTGAGCCTGTGGAGATACCCATATTGGTCCATGCCATAAAACCTAAATCGTAAGCATCTTCATAAGAAGCAGCCTGAGCTCCAATAGGCAACACACTGCACAATAAAATAGCGTGGGCGAGTTTCTTCCGCTGAAAGGCAAACATAAACTATATCCTTTAGTTTTATATACTTTATATAATTTCATATTTTAAGCATATACATCGTGAGTCCTTTCACGTTTTTAGTAAAAACAAGCACTAAATAGAACTTAAACCACGCTCAAAGTCATTTTTAAGATCATTGATATCTTCGAGTCCAACTGAGATACGTATAAGATTTTCGCCTATGCCGGCCTGCCTTTTATCTTCATCTGACAAGCGACCATGGGTGGTGGTTGCCGGATGGGTAATAGTAGTTTTTGTGTCACCTAAGTTCGAGGTAATGGATAAAATACGTGTTGCATTAATAAAACGCCATGCCGCTTCACGTCCACCTTTCACCTCAAAACTCAGTACAGCACCAAACAGTGTTTGTTGTGATTTCGCAAGTTCATGCTGAGGATGATCAGTTAAGCCTGTGTAGTAGACTTTTTCTATTTTGTCTTGCTGACTTAGCCATTGAGCCAACTCTAAGGCCGATTGACAATGTGCTTTCATACGCACATGCAAGGTTTCTAAACCTTTGAGAAATACCCAGGCATTAAAAGGGCTCATAGTCGGGCCAATAGTACGTAAAAAGCCTGTTAGTTCTTTCATATGCTCAGCGCGCCCTACCGCTGCACCACCTAAACAACGCCCTTGCCCGTCAATAAACTTAGTAGCTGAATGAATAACAATATCGGCGCCTAAGGTTAATGGTTTTTGCACAATAGGTGTACAAAAACAATTATCGACCATTAATAAAGCACCGGCTGCATGTGCAATTTGACTAATTGCTCGAATATCAGCAACCACTGCTAATGGGTTAGAAGGCGATTCTAAAAAGAATAATTTGGTATTTGGCTTGCAAGCTGCTTTCCAGGCATTGAGGTCATCTAGCTCAACATAGTCGACTTCTAAACCAAAACGCTTACAGTATTTATCAAACAAACTGATGGTGGCACCAAACACACTGCGTGATACCAGAATATGATCACCTAATGAGCACAAGCTCATAACCACAGCATAGATGGCCGACATACCTGAGGCAGTTGCTACGGCTTGCTCACCTTGCTCCAGTGCGGCGAGGCGCTCTTCAAATACACGCACAGTAGGATTGGTATAACGTGAGTAAACATTCACATCACCCAGTTCGCCTGAAAAGCTTGCCGCCGCTTGCTCTGCGCTTTGGAATACATAACTAGATGTCATAAACATTGGTTCGCCATGCTCTGCTTCTGGCGTGCGATGTTGCCCACCACGCACTGCAAATGTATCTTGTGCTACATCTGACAAATCACTATTTAAACGCCCTGCATCCCATTCAATTGACATATGCTTACCTTCTTTGGTTATAAACAAAAAAGGCCAAATCAGTGATTTGGCCTTTTTATTAGTTATTGTGCAATTCTATTACAGCATTCGCTCCCCTTCGAGCGTTTTTTGATAGTTCGTTACGTTCATCTTCAATGTGCTGTAGATAGCTCGCATCAATGTCGCCTGTAACATAATGCCCATCAAACACAGCACAATCAAAATGTTCTATTTTTTCTACGCCGCCACCGACAGCATCTTTAAGATCGTCTAAATCTTGATAGATTAGCCAGTCAGCACCGATTAAGTCAGCCACTTCATCTACGGTGCGCTCATGTGCAATGAGTTCATGTGCACTAGGCATATCAATGCCATAGACGTTTGGATAGCGAACTTCTGGAGCCGCAGAGCAGAAATAAACTTTTTTTGCTCCTGCTTCACGCGCCATCTGAATAATTTGTTTACAGGTAGTACCACGCACAATAGAGTCATCTACCAGCAATACTGTTTTACCAGCAAACTCTTGGCCAATGGCATTTAGCTTTTGGCGTACTGATTTTTTACGTACAGCTTGTCCTGGCATAATAAAAGTACGGCCAATATAGCGATTTTTAACAAAACCTTCGCGAAACTTAATACCCAAACGTGTTGCTACTTCTAAAGCTGCAGTGCGACTGGTATCTGGAATAGGTATAACAACATCAATATCATGATCGGGACGTATGCGCTGAATCTTATCAGCTAGCTTTTCGCCCATGCGTAAGCGCGCTGAGTAGACAGATACACCATCAATGATAGAGTCAGGTCGAGCTAAATAAACATACTCAAAAATACAAGGTGCCAACTGCGCATTGCTCGCACATTGACGTGTGTGTAATTTGCCATTTTCAGTAATGTAAATAGCTTCACCTGGTGCAATATCACGAATCAGGTTAAATCCAGAAACATCTAATGCAACACTTTCCGAGGCAACCATATATTCAACGCCTTCATCAGTATGACGTTGGCCAAATACAACAGGGCGAATTCCATGAGGATCACGAAACGCTACTAAACCATAGCCTGTAATCATGGCAACAGCGGCATATCCACCTTTACAGCGTTGATGTACTTTTGCTACCGCTGCAAAAATGTCATCTTCAGTAGGATGCAACTTGCCACGCTCTGCTAACTCATTAGCAAACACATTCAGTAAAACTTCCGAGTCTGAATCAGTGTTTATATGGCGTAGATCAGCTTCATAAATTTCTTTGGTTAATTGCTCAACATTGGTCAAATTACCATTGTGAGCCAAAGTAATGCCATAAGGGGAGTTAACGTAGAAAGGCTGTGCTTCTGCGTTAGATGAGCTACCTGCTGTTGGATAACGAATATGGCCAATACCAATATTACCGTGTAGCTCCTTCATGTGCCTTGTATGAAACACATCTTTGACCAGTCCATTGTCTTTGCGTAGATACAAACGACCATTTTGCGTGGTAACTATGCCAGCGGCATCTTGACCACGATGCTGCAAAACAGTTAACGCATCATACAATGCTTGGTTGACGTATGATTTACCGACGATTCCAACAATGCCACACATGTAGAGAAAACCCCTATTGATTTTAGGCTATGAGCACCAAAATGCTCAATTAAGATGCTTTTGCATCTGTTATCCAGCCAGCAGACCAGTCTAACATTAAGTTTTTTGACCAATCAGCCATAACTAAAAAGTGAGGAATCAATGCTGAATCATGCCACCATTGATCTTGACGAACAGGCGCTAAGCTTAACAAACCAACAGCGATAACTACTAACATTGCTCCACGCGCCGCACCAAACACCATTCCTAATACACGATCAGTGCCACTGAGCCCTGTCACCTTAATTAATTGCGAAATCAAGAAATTAACCAAGCCGCCCAGTAATAAAGCAATTACAAATAAAATGGTACAGGCCACGATAACCCGCATTGAAGGTGTATCAATATAAGGTTCTAAATGCGGTGCTAAGGCGCTACCAAATAGCCATGCGATAAGTCCTGCAATCACCCAAGTAATCAAAGAAAGTGCTTCTTTTACAAAGCCACGTACTAAACTTATTACGGCTGAGATCACAATAATCGCAATAATCACCCAGTCAACCCAAATCAATGCCACGATAAAATGCCTAGGTAGCTAAATCAGACGGGCATTTTATCAGAGCATTAAGTTTCGGGTAAGCTTTAATATACTAATTATTTGGCTTTATAAGTAACAACGAAGCAGTCTTGCTGTTCACGGGCTTTCAGTTGTTTGCACATTTGCTGGGCGTCATCACGCTTGACCAAAGGCCCAATGCGTACGTAGTAAAAGCCTGATTCTTTGCTGATATAGGCTTTGTATTGTTTTGCACGGAATTTTTCGCTTAATTGCTTAGCATTTTTTTCATCACTAGAACGTGCCAACTGTACAGCCCATTGCCCTGCACTTGCGCTTACCACAGGTTTGTTTGGTATTGGCGCTGGTTTAGTTTCGGGCTTAGCCGGTGGTGCTACAGGCCTTGTTGTTTCAGCAATAACCGGCTTACTTGGCTGAGCTATAGGCTCAATGCTAGGCTGCGCTGCTGGTGGCGTCACAGGAGACTCTAGAATAACAGGAGGTGTAGGTTGAGGCACTACCACGGGTGCAGTATCTACTACCGGCTGACTAGGCGCTATAGGCGTAGGAGGAACACTCACCTGAACTGGCTGCTCAACAAGCTGTTCATCTTTTTTAAACAACATGGGTAAAAAAATAACGGCTAAGGCAATTAAAACCAAAGCACCCACAATACGCTGCTTTAATTGACCCGTGAAAACTGCCATAAACTTACATCCTTTGTTGGAAAGTGAACGAATGTTCTTTAGGTTGTATAGCTTAAACTCAGTTCCATTATTTTGCAGTTAATTCTTCTCAAGTAATGCAAGTACTTGGGCAACTGTAAAGAATGAGCCGAAAACAAGCACCTCATCATCAGCATTTGCTTTTTCACACTGAGCTAACAAAGCCTGTTCAATACTTTCATAACTTAGAACTGAAGCGCCTAAACCCTGTAATGTTGCCTGCATATCCTCTGTAGTACGACTACGTGGCGTAGGCAAACTGGCTACTGCCCAAGTATCAATTAATGGCAACATGCTTTCTAATACAGCACCCATTTCTTTATCGTTTAAAATACTGAACACAGCTAAACGACGTTTAGGTTTTTGAGATAAACGCTGTGCTAAATACTGTGCAGCATGGGGATTATGTGCAACATCTAACAGAAGATGTACCCTTTTATGCAGCAGTACATAGTCAATGGCTTGCAAACGCCCCGGCATTTGTACTTGTTGTAATACCTTGCCTATTTCTTCAGCGCTTAGTTGGGCTGATAGCAATTCAAAGGCTTGCAATACAATAGCGGCATTATCAATAGGCAAGTTAATAATAGGCAGGTTATTAATTTGCAACTTATGGTGCTGTGCGTCTTGCCCTTGCCAATGCCAATGCTCATCCGTTACTGCAACATCAAAATCGCAGCGGCTGCGTAGGTAGAGATCCACACCTATTTCTGTTGCTCGATCCAACAAGGTTTGCGGTGGGTTTATATCGCCACAGATTGCTATTTTCCCTTGCCGAAAAATCCCTGATTTTTCGTAAGCAACAGAATCACGGGTATTACCCAAATACTCTGTATGATCAACAGCGATGCTAGTTACAATGGCGATATCTGCGTCCACAATATTTACGGCATCTAAACGCCCACCTAAACCCACTTCAAGAATGGCCACATCTAGACCAGCATGGCTAAAAATATCAAAGGCTGCCAAGGTGCCCATCTCAAAATAGGTTAATGAGATATCACCTCGTGCCTGCTCTATTTTCTCAAAAGCTTGGCATAACGCATCATCCAATACTTCTTTGCCGTTAATTCGCACACGTTCGTTATAACGAAGCATGTGCGGAGAGCTATACACACCCACCGTAAGTCCTTGTGCTTGTAATAAAGCAGCCAACATGGCGCAGGTAGAGCCTTTACCATTGGTACCCGTAACAGTAACGATTTTACTAGCCGGCTTGGTTAAACCTAGCCTCGTTGCTACTTGTTTAACACGCTCCAACCCCATATCAATTTCACTAGGATGAAGCTGCTCTAAATAGGCTAACCACTGCGCAAGGTTACGATGTTGCATTAGGCGATCTCTTTTTCTTCCTCTGTCGCTTCCAGAGCGGGCAAATTCATCATTTGGCGTAAAACTTGAGTTAGACGAGTACGCATATCTTTGCGATGAATAATTAAATCTACTTGGCCATGCTCAAGCAAGAACTCACTGCGTTGGAAACCTTCTGGTAGCTTTTCACGTACTGTTTGCTCAATTACACGAGGTCCTGCAAAGCCTACTAAGGCTTTTGGTTCTGCAACATTAATGTCACCTAACATAGCCAAGCTTGCAGAAACACCACCATAGATTGGATCGGTCAACACGGCAACATAAGGAACACCTTGTTCACGTAAACGTGCCAATACGGCAGATGTCTTAGCCATTTGCATTAACGAGATCAGACCTTCTTGCATACGAGCGCCACCTGATGCAGCAAAACATACAAATGGGCATTTTTTCTCAAGCGCCACATTTGCTGCTTGCACAAACTTTTCACCTACCACAGCGCCCATCGAACCGCCCATAAAGGAGAATTCAAAAGCACAGGCAACAATTGGCATTGCATTTAAACTGCCACTCATAGCAACTAATGCATCTTTTTCTTTGGTTGCTTTCTGTGCACCTGATAAACGGTCTTTATAGCGTTTACTATCACGGAACTTGAGACGGTCAACTGGCTCTAGTTCAGCACCAATTTCTTCACGACCTTCTGCATCTAAGAAAATATTTAAGCGACTGCGGGCGCTAACTCGCATGTGATGATCGCATTTTGGGCAAACATCAAGTGATTTTTCTAGTTCGGGCTTGTATAAAACAGCATCACAGGATGGGCATTTATGCCATAAACCTTCAGGGACCGTGCTTTTCTTTACTTCAGAACGCATGATAGAGGGAATCAGTTTATCAACTAACCAGTTGCTCATTAGAGAAGTACTCCAGCCGTTACTGTGTTTTGGACACAGTCATTAAAATCTAAGCTGGGCAAAATTATCTGCCCACGCAGTGTTCGTTAAATTAATTACTAGCAGTGACGGTAGTTTTAACTTACTCGTCACATTTATTGCTATCTATTAGCGCGCAAAGCCTGCATAAAATCAGTTATTTTTTCGGCACTTTTAATACCCTTCGCTTGTTCAACACCGCCACTCACATCTACCGCCCAAGGTTGCACCTGAGCTACAGCCTGGGCAATGTTAGTGCTAGATAAACCACCGGCTAAAATTAACGGTTTATCTAATGAAGGAATCAACGACCAATTAAATACCTCACCTGTTCCGCCTGGCAAACCTGGCACATACGAGTCAAGCAAAATACCTCTAGCATTGACATAGGTTTTAGCTACTTGCGCAATATCTACATCAGGCTGCATACGCAACGCTCGAATATAAGGCAAGGCTAAGGCTTCACAAAAGCTAGCCGTCTCATCGCCGTGGTACTGGATCAAGTCTAAACCAACATAGTCAAAAGTCTGCTTAATCTGCGCTGCTTGTGCATTCACAAATAAGCCTACAATACTAACAAAGGCTGGCATGGCTTGAACAATACTGCGTGCTTGATCTAAACCAACATAACGAGGGCTTTTTTCATAAAAAACCAACCCAATGGCATCTGCTCCCATATGCGCAGCACAAAGTCCATCTTCAATCCGAGTGATGCCACAAATTTTGCTACGCACCCACTTCATTGCTGTTGCTCCACATCGGGTAAGGCTGATAAAAAATGAGGTCCTAAATAGCGTTTAGGAACAGCAAACTCTTCTGGATAATCTGCCTTTATCATATAAAGTCCATAAGGCGGCGCCGTAACATCAGCTTGCTTGCGATCTTTTGCAGCTAAAACGTCTAGCATCCAACTCACTGGGCGCTCTCCTGCACCAATGCGCATTAAAACTCCCACTATATTGCGTACCATATGATGTAAAAAAGCATCTGCTCGAATATCAAGCACAAGGAACTGACCAAAAGCCAAAATCTTAGCGTGATACACTGTTTTTATAGGTGTTTTAGCTTGACACTCTGCTGCTCGAAAAGAACTAAAATCATGCGTACCCAATAACAAATCAGCCGCTTGTTGCATTTTATTTAGGTCAAGCTTTTTATAGGTCCATGTGACTTCTTGATGCATATGCGCTGGACGTATTAAATCACTATAAATAACGTAGCGATAGCGCCGAGCATAAGCACTAAAGCGCGCATCAAAATGAACTGGCATAGGTTTTGCCCAAATCACGCTAATATCAGCAGGCAAATAACTATTAGCGCCCATAACCCAGGCTTTCTCTGTGCGCATTACTGGCGTATCAAAATGCACTACCTGCATACAGGCATGTACCATAGCATCGGTTCGTCCAGCACATGTCAAGCTGATTTCCGCACCACCTGCAACTTGGCTTAGCGCCTGTTCTAAACAAGCCTGAATGCTTGGAATTCCATCTGGCTGGCGTTGAAACCCTCGGTAGCTTGAGCCTTTATACTCAACGCCTAAGGCTATTCTAGCTATGCCAGAGGTAGCTGTATTAACTGCTTTATCTATATCTAACATATTGAAAATACGGATATTCTATTAAATTTCAGAATCAAAGATACCACCTATTTAGAGCTATTTTTGTTTTACCCAAAACAAAATTGCAGTCTATACAAAAAATCATATCGCAGCATACAGACTTTACTCTCTGCTGGCTTTTTACTCAGCTGAATCGACCTCTAGGCTTTACTAAAGATTTGCCTGTTTACTTGCTCATACTTCAGGTTATGAGTTGAAATCCTGATAGTATAGATATATCTAGTACTGTATTAAAAAGTAAATTTATGAGCCTGTTTAAAAACTTAGCTTAGCTTTACCCTTCTTTTCGACCCCAATAACAAGTGCTCATGCTAACTATTGAGACTGTCTATATTAATAAGCAAACTGGGGCTACAGGAGGTGTATGAAATTGGCCATCAAAAATAAGGCGTTGAGAGAAGCTGAAAAATATTGTATCCGTAATAACACTGGGCAGACTGGTCAATGTCAGGCTGTTGTAAGTTTCTCTAGCGGTTGCATCTCTGTGCATTGGTCACCTATAACCCAAAATACAGGTTGGAGCTAGGATGCCATAGGCGCACACAATATTAGAGCACATGCGGCTCAAGGCTGTCGTGAAGTTGAAGAAAAGAATGCAAAGGAATAAGAATATTTTGCACCACGCGATAGTATTAAAGCTTTCTAATTATGATTAACTTAATTATTTGACTTTGCATCCTTTAGCAAACATCGGCCTTGTATTAGCAGTATTAGAGAGCGGCTCATATTTGTTTAATATTAGCTCAATGCTGTGCATACTCCATCTTTTAGATACCTTCTCAATAAAGGTAGCTTAATACACTCAAGCTGGCTCACAAATAAACCTAGCTTGAATTTCGCATAGCGATTACTGATGGTTCAACACCTTAGCTAGATATTTTAAAATATGTTTATTAAATAATGCCATGGGTGTATCAGCTATATCATTGTTGCCAATACACCGTTGTTCTTGATAAGAAAAAACCCGCCAAGGCGGGTTTTTACACTAGGTTAGCTTCAACCTAATAAACTATCTAAACAACTGTCTCGCATAAGCTTGCGCTTCTTTTTGTACCGCTGTATCTGGTTTCATTGTACCCATTCTCCGATTAGTATTGGTTGTATTAGCACCACCCTTAGGCGCTAATACACCTGTTTCCGGATCAAGTAAAACTTCAAAAAAACCTTCTGGGTTAGTACAGCCTGAGATAAAAATGGGTAGTGACAACGTCAGAATAAGTGCTATTTTTTTCATATTAATTACCACTCACCAGAAAGGAGTTTATCAACAGTCGTCACATATTCAGAGTATGTAATCTCAGGGTCTGATCCCATAGCATCTTCCCACTTACTAAATGGCTTTGCTGTCATTTGTGCATAGATATGATCCCACATCCATTGGCCAGTACGCGGATGATAGTTAAAAATAAAGGTCCAGACGGCACCTTTTTTATGGTGTACAGGAAGTTTTATTCCCTTTGTACCATTCTTTGAGTAGCGTCCTTGTGGGAGGGTATACACCATAAAGCTTTTACGCTGACCGTTTGCATAGGCTTGCATTTCATCAAGATCAGCGCACTGCACCAGTAAGGTATAAGAGTTAAATTGATTCTCCCTAAAGAATGCATCCTTCACTAACACGCACTTATCAATTTTAAAGTTATTCCTACCAAACTGCTCTGTTTTGGCATTGACGGTCAGTGGTATAAGAAAAACAAGAAAAATTAAGCTTTTTAGGTATTGTGTATATTTCATATTTTTATCTCTTACAATTAATTTTAGATATCTTGACATAATTTTTTTTAAAATCAATAAAAAAAATTTATCAACTATTTATTATTTATTTTTCCAATTTTCCTACTCCGCTTTATATAAAATAATAGAATCAACCACGAGCTATTCCTGCGTATAGACTTATAACCTATTTGACCTGCAAGAATTTATCACAATAAAACCTAAGCCATAATACTCTAAAAATAGTGAAGCTTGGGCCAAGCCCGCATAATTTAATCTTATCTAAACAACGAATAAAACAGCCAACAAGATTAGCCTTTAATATCAAAAAAAACCCTATCAGATGACCAAATAATAAAGCAGTAAATATTAAAAAAGAATACTTTTTATAACGTTACATAGTCTCATAAATACTCCAAAAAACAGAAAATACTTGTATTTATCTAACTACATTAAAATAAAAAGGCAGCCATATTGGCTGCCTTTCATAATGACTCATTATTTACAAACTATCCTAGTTTTGCAATGAGCCCTTGTGCCGTTTGCTTCTGCTGGTCGTTACCTTCAGCTAGAACTTCATTTAAAATATCACGCGCGCCGTCTTTGTCACCCATATCAATATAGGCTTGAGCCAAATCCAGTTTGGTTGCGTTCATATCTGTACCTTCTAGCATATTGAAGTCATCACCTTCCTCAAAAGCAAAGCCCTCATCAGCAACTGCAACCTCATCCATAGGTGCTGCAGATGCAAAATTATCTTCTGGTAATGAGAAATCAAAGTCGCTGTCTTTGGTAGTTGTCGAGGCAACAGTGTTGTCTGCCACATCTAACATTTGGTCAAGCTCAGTTAGTAACTCATCCGTAGATGGCGTTTCTGGCTCTAGTTCAGGTAAAGCTACTTGAACTTCTGGCTCTTGAGCTAACTCATCTAGGTTAAATTCCATTTCAGTTGATGCGGCCTGAGGCTCAATAACCGGCTCAGATGGCTGTACTGGCTTTTCCGTTAAATCAAGTTCAGCAAAACCTGCATCTAAGCTAGCTGATGCATCATTCAACTCCGCTTCGAAGCTAGACAAGTCAAAATCATCGGTGCCTTGTGTGGCAGCTGCTTGTTCTTCCTGGAAGTCAAATTCCGTGCTTGTACTGGTTTGAGCCGGTGCAGGACTAGTTACATTAAACTCCAGATCTAGCAGATCATCTGATAGCTCAGGCGCTTTTTCAACGAGCTCAGCAAACTTAACACTTAAAAACTGCACTTCAGTGTCTGCATTTAATGCCTGCAACTCGCGTAACTGAGTATTAAAAGCATCTTTATTACCTGTTTGAGCATAGAGCCCTGCTAACTTATTGCGTAGATCGATACGCTTTGGTTGTTTACCTATTGCTTGCTCTAATACTTCTATAGCTTCTGGAAAGCGTCCAAACTTAATATAAGTATCAGCATCTTCTAAAACGGTATCTACAGCATCGGGTACTGGAGAGTCAATAATATTAGCTGCTGGAACGGCGGACTTTGCTGCAACAGGTAGCTCAACAGCAGTAACTGTTGAATCTTCTTCAAGATTTGCATTTTTTTTCGCAGCAAGACGACGACGAGCTAATATCGCAACAAGTAATAGTAAAATTACCCCCCCACCAACAGCAGCCATCATTACTGGGTCAGCCAATAATGACTCTAAGAATGAGCTATCATCTACAAATGGCTCAGGCTCACTATAGACTGGTTTAGACTCAGCTTTTGGCTCTGGCTGGGGTTCAGACTTTGGGGACTCTTGTACCTCAGGCACAGTAGCAGTAGAAACCTCTGGCGCTGCTGGCTTAACAGCTGGCAATGCATTTGTATCAGGTTTTTCCTCTGAGCCGTCCTCGTTTTGTTTAACCTCTTCAGGCTGAGTTGCGACTGCCTCTGGTTTTACAGCCTGCTCCTGTTTGGCTAAGGATTCTTGCAACTGAGCAAGTTGATTACTTTTCAGCTGAGCGATCTGCTGTGCCTTAGTTAACTGACTATTTAAGTCAGAAACACGACTTTGCAATTCTTGATTTTCTAAGCGTAAAGAATCAATTGACTCTTTTAATTGAGCTAACTCTGCAGCTAAGGCTGCATTATTTGTATTACCACGATCCTGGCCTTGCTGCCCCTTACCAGAGCTGCCCTCAATACGCAGTTGGTCAGGTTTTGCAACCTTAGATGGTGCTGAACCAGCCTGTGCTACTCGACCAGCATCTAACTGACGCTTAGGGGCTGGCTCATTACGCCAAGCACTATTTTGGTTTTGAACTTCAGCAATGGCTTGTGCGCGAGTACGGCTACGCACTTCTTGTTCAGAAGGTGTACGTAGGGTATAGCCTTCTCTAAGCTGGTTAATATTACCATTGATAAAGGCTTTAGGGTTTAAGTCCTGCAACGCCAGCATGGTTTGGTTGACGTTACGACCACCCGAAACTTCGTTGGCAATGTCCCATAATGTGTCGTTTTTCTTAACCTTATACTCGCCAGCCTGTTGAGCACCTTGTCCTTTAGCAGGAGTAGATGGCTGCTTACTTGCAGTCTGCTGCTGTACAGCGCTTGCAGGTAAAGGTTTTGACAGTGGCTGAGTTGGAGCAACACGTGGTTGATTGGCAGCAACTGCGGGTTGCTCTGCCGCTGTTTTATTAGGTGCTACTTGCGGTGGCTGCTTTGTTAATGGCTCGCTCGCGGTCGTCACAGTCACTGGAGCAAGACTAGGCGCTACAGCGGGCGCATAAACAATTTTTTGCGGCACATAGTTTGGCGGATCGAGCAACAAGGTGTACTCACGTAGCAACTTACCATCGGGCCATACCATTTCCATTAAGAAATTAAGATAAGGCTCGTTTATAGGCTTTTGCGTAGTTACACGCACGTAGCTTTTGCCATTTTTAATAATAGGCGTAAACCTAAGGCTAGTTAGGCCATAGTTACGATCAACCCCCGCCATCGCAAAGTCTTCAGGCGAAGCTAAAGCAGGTTTCATCTCTGTTGCCGTAAGACCTCTAGTGTCTAACAGTTCAATTTCTGCATTTAGCGGTTGGTTGAGTTTAGAGTGAACTTTAATCTCACCAAGGCCAAGCGCAAAAGCAGCGCTGGAAGAAAATGTAGTCACGGCTGCAATTGCCAACACCAACTTGCGAACCTGAAGCATATGAAGTTATCCCTTAATTCTTTCCCACATTAGGGCCATGTAAAGCTTTCATCATCACAACCATGATAGCCAGACGTGAGTTAACTGAAAACAAACAATTAACGTATGTATACGTTATTTTTTCTTTGACTCAATTCTAATTCAAGATGTTACATCAACCTTTGAGTCTAAATTATCAACTTAAGCGTCTGATTTAGTGGACGTGCTGCACAAATTAAAGCATTGATTTAACATGAAAAACAAAGATTAATAAAAAAGGTCGCTTTTTAGCGACCTTTCTTTGATTTACAGCAGCTATTTTAACGTTCCAGTAAAATTCGCAACATACGTCGCAATGGTTCAGCTGCACCCCATAGTAATTGATCCCCTACAGTGAATGCACCTAAAAACTGTGATCCCATATTCAATTTACGCAAACGACCTACAGGAATACTCATAGTTCCTGTTACAGCAGTAGGTGTTAATTCATGCATAGAAACTTCTCGCTGATTAGGTACCAGCTTCACCCAAGGATTATGCTGACTAATGAGCTGCTCAATATCTGTTAAAGGCACATCTTTGTTTAGCTTAATAGTTAGCGCTTGACTATGGCAGCGCATAGCACCAATACGGACGCACATACCATCTACAGGAATAGGGTTTTTAAAGCGCCCTAAAATTTTGTTAGTTTCAGCCTGGCCTTTCCATTCCTCACGGCTTTGACCATTAGGCAGCGCTTTGTCAATCCAAGGAATAAGACTGCCTGCTAGCGGTACCCCAAAATGTTCAGTAGGGAAGTGTTCGCTACGTTGCATCTGCGCCACTTTACGATCAATATCTAAAATAGCAGAGGCAGGATCGGCCAACTCATCAGCTACACTGTCACGGATAGCACCCATCTGCTTAATTAGTTCGCGCATATTTTGTGCGCCTGCACCACTGGCTGCTTGATAAGTCATCACACTCATCCACTCAACCAAGCCCGCCTCAAACAAGCCACCTAAGCCCATTAACATCAAGCTAACTGTACAGTTACCGCCAATAAAATCTTTACGACCTGCATCTAAGGACTGATCAATTACCTTCCGGTTAACAGGATCTAAAATAATAACGGAGTCATCTTCCATACGTAATGCGGAGGCGGCATCAATCCAATAGCCTTGCCAGCCTGCAGCACGCAGCTTAGGGAATACTTCATTTGTGTAGTCACCACCTTGACAGGTGATAATAATATCTAAGGTCTTTAGCTCATCAATACTATAGGCATCTTTAAGCGTAGGCGTATCTTTACCCACTTCAGGAGCCTGACCGCCAACATTGGATGTGGTAAAGAAGATAGGCTCGATTAAATCGAAATCACGTTCTTCTTGCATGCGCTGCATGAGGACTGAGCCAACCATGCCACGCCAACCGATAAGACCTACACGTTTCATCTGCAACTACACCTGTATAAAGAAATAACCCGCCTTTTTGACTATCTATTAAAATAGCCAAAACGACGGGACCGAACAGCTTACAGCTTTGCAAGCGCGGTGACTACTGCGTCACCCATTGCATCTGTACTTACTTTAGTCATGCCATGACTAAAAATATCACCTGTACGCAACCCTTGGTCAAGCACCTGACTTACAGCCTGCTCAATAGCATCAGCCGCTCGCACTTCATTGAAGCTATAACGTAGCATCATTGAAACGGACAATATAGTAGCTAATGGATTAGCTAGGTTTTGCCCTGCGATATCGGGGGCGGAACCGTGGCAAGGTTCGTACATGCCTTTATTCTGCGCATCAAGTGATGCAGAAGGTAACATGCCTATAGAACCTGTCAACATAGAGGCTTCATCAGACAAGATATCACCAAACATGTTGTCTGTGACAATGACATCAAACTGTTTTGGAGCTCGCACTAATTGCATAGCGGCATTATCGACATACATGTGACTTAACTCAATATCTGGATAGTCTTTTGCCAGTTCAGTCACAACTTCGCGCCATAAACGGCTTGATTCCAAAACATTAGCTTTATCTACAGAGCATAATTTTTTATTACGTAGACGCGCCATTTCAAAACCTACTTTAGCAATACGGCGAATCTCACTTTCACTGTATGGCAGGGTATCAAAGGCCTTACGCTCACCATTTTCCAAAGTAACTGTATCGCGTGGACTACCAAAATAAATGCCGCCTGTTAACTCACGCACAATTAAAATATCTAAGCCCGATACTACTTCAGGTTTTAAGGTAGAGGCTTCTGCCAGTTGTTTATACAACATTGCAGGGCGTAAATTAGCAAAGAGCTTCATTTCTGAGCGAATTTTTAACAGGCCACGCTCAGGTCGGATAGCTCGATCTAATGTATCCCACTTAGGACCACCAACAGCACCTAGCAATACAGCATCTGACTTATGCGCAAGCGCCAAGGTCTCATCGGCTAAAGGAACGCCATGCTTATCAATAGCAGCACCGCCAATAACATCTTCGACTAAAGAAAAGCCAAGATTAAACTGCTGGTTTACTTGCTCAAGCACCTTGACGGCCTGGCTCATAATTTCTGGGCCAATACCATCGCCAGGCAATACTAAAATTTGCTTAGTCATACTTCATTCCTATTTAACTGCGCCAAATAACCAAGGTTGGCTAGCTTTATGTTGAGCCTCAAATGCTTTGATTGCGTCCTGATCTTGCAAGGTTAATCCAATGTCATCTAACCCATTAAATAAGCAGTGCTTACGGAAAGCATCTACTTCAAAGCTATAACTGATACCATCAGGACGCATTACTTTTTGCTGGTCTAAATCTATTGTTAAGCAATAGCCTTCATTGGCTTCTACCTGCGCAAATAAAGCGTCCACTTCCTCTTGTTTTAATACGATAGGCAACAGTCCATTTTTAAAGCTATTGTTATAAAAAATATCGGCAAAACTAGGTGCAATCACGCAACGGAATCCATACTCATCCAGCGCCCAAGGTGCATGCTCACGACTGGAACCGCAGCCAAAATTTTCTTGTGCTAATAACACACTAGCACCTTGATAGCGTGCCTGATTCAAAATGAAATCTTTATTTAATGGACGCTTTGAGCAATCTTGCCCTGGATAGCCCTCATCTAAATAACGCCATTCATCAAAAAGGTTTTGTCCAAAACCTGTTCGTTTAATTGATTTTAAAAACTGTTTAGGAATGATTTGGTCAGTATCCACATTGGCGCGATCTAATGGAGCAACCATACCTGTATGCTGAGTAAATGCTTTCATTTTTGGGCTCCTTAGTTTAACAATTCACGAACATCAACAAAGTGACCAGCAATCGCTGCCGCCGCCGCCATAGCAGGGCTCACTAAATGCGTGCGCCCACCATTGCCTTGGCGCCCTTCAAAGTTACGGTTGGAGGTAGACGCACAATGCTCACCTGAAGCTAATTTGTCTGGATTCATTGCCAAGCACATTGAACAGCCAGGTTCACGCCACTCAAAACCTGCTTCAAGAAAGATCTGATGCAAACCTTCTTGCTCTGCCTGTGCTTTGACTAAGCCTGAGCCTGGCACAACCATGGCATTTACTCCCGCAGCCACTTTGCGTCCTTTAGCCACCTTAGCGGCATCTCGTAAATCCTCAATCCGAGAGTTAGTGCATGAACCAATAAATACACGGTCGATTTTAATATCTTTGATCGCCTGATTAGGCTGCAGTCCCATGTATTTCAAAGCCCGTTCAATAGAATCACGCTTAACAGGATCAGATTCTTTAGCTGGATCAGGAACGGTTTGATCAACAGCCAAAACCATTTCTGGCGAGGTACCCCAACTGACTTGCGGAATAATATCTTCGGCGCGCAATTCAACCAACTTGTCAAAATGTGCATCTGCATCAGACACTAGGTTTTGCCATACAGTGACTGCTTTATTCCAGTCATCACCTTTTGGTGAGTAGGTACGCCCTTTAACATAATCAATCGTTTTTTCATCTACAGCGACTAAGCCTACACGTGCACCGGCTTCGATCGCCATATTGCAAATAGTCATGCGCCCTTCAATAGATAAATCACGAATAGCGCTACCGGCAAATTCAATTGCATGGCCTGTGCCACCGGCGGTACCAATCTTGCCAATAATCGCTAAAACGACATCTTTTGCCGTCACGCCTTGTTGCAACTTGCCTTCAACACGTACTTGCATATTTTTCATTTTTTTAGCAACCAAGCATTGCGTCGCTAATACATGCTCTACCTCTGACGTACCAATGCCATGCGCCAAGGCACCAAATGCACCATGAGTTGAGGTGTGAGAATCACCACAGACTACCGTCATGCCAGGCAAAGTAGCCCCTTGTTCAGGCCCTATTACATGCACAATGCCTTGGCGAATATCGTTCATTTTAAATTCAACGATACCAAACTCATCACAGTTTTCATCCAAGGTAGTTACTTGAATACGCGCTACTTCATCTGCAATAGCTTGTAAGCCACCATCACGCTCTTTTTTCGTTGTTGGTACGTTATGATCAGGAGTAGCGATATTAGCATCAATCCGCCATGGTTTACGCTGAGCTAAACGTAGCCCTTCAAATGCCTGAGGAGAAGTAACTTCATGCAGAATATGACGGTCAATATAAATCAATGAAGAACCGTCATCACGGCGTTTCACTTCATGCATTTCCCATAATTTATCGTACAACGTTTTACCAGCCATCAGAGCATCCTCATCTATACGGTAGTGTTATTCGCACAGTTTTTATGTGCTTTTTTGTGATGCTATGTGCTTTAATTGAATAACTCAAATTGTAATTTTTTATAGATTGCATTCCAAATAGGAATACGAAATGGATTTAGCTAACCTACATACTTTTATAGCAGTGGCTGAACTAGGTAGTTTTTCACTGGCTGGAGAGCGTTTGCATCTCACTCAACCAGCCGTTAGCAAACGAATTGCAGCACTAGAGCAACAGCTAAATGCGCGTTTATTTGATCGTATAGGTCGTGATGTTGGGCTTACGCAAGCAGGTACAGCCTTACTCCCTAGAGCTAGACGAATTATTAATGAACTACAAGATACTCAACGTGCACTGGCCAATTTAGAACAGCACGTTGGTGGCTCTCTAACCTTAGCGACCAGCCACCATATTGGGCTACATCGCTTACCTGCAACACTTAAAGCCTTTACTAAGCAATACCCCAAGGTGCGCTTAGACATTCGTTTTCTTGACTCAGAGGTGGCTTATGAACAAGTGCTACAAGGCCGATGTGAGCTCGCTATTATTACCTTATCGCCCAGTACTCAGCCACCCTTGCACGCTATGCCAATTTGGCTGGATTATCTTGATTTTGTTGCGGCGAAAGATCACCCTCTTTCTATGCTTGGAAGTTTAACCTTAGAAGACTTAGCCGCCTATCCTGCTGTTTTTCCAGGTGCTAATACCTTTACCCAGAAAATTGCCCAAGGCTTCTTTGATCGTGCAGGCATTACACCTAACATCAGTATGAGCAGCAATTATCTAGAAACCATAAAAATGATGGTATCTATTGGTCTAGCTTGGAGCTTGCTGCCACGCACCATGCTCGATGACTCCATAGCTCACCTTAAGGTAGGCAATATTCAGTTAACACGACAGCTAGGATATATCTTTCATCAAGAACGGACTTTATCTAATGCAGCACAGGCTTTTATGCAAATACTTAAACAGCATGGAAGCTGGGCTTAATTAGGGCTTCAATGCGTTCAACATCAGTTTCTCTACGCACGGCTGAAAAAAGCAACTCAGCCTCGTTATAGGTGCGAGACAACATAGCTAGCCACTGTTTTAACCGCCCTGGCGCAAAGCGTGGCGCTATGTTTTGTCGTGCTTGCCGCCAAAAGTCAAACAATACAGGTTGTACTTGCTGCCAAGTCATTGCCTGATAAGCTTCTCCTGCTTTAGCCTTAGCAATTTGTAAGGCTAAATCAGGACAACTTACAAGGCCACGGCCCAGCATAATATCGTCAACGCCACTAATAGCTCGACAACGCTGCCAGTCCTCTATGGTCCAAATTTCACCATTTGCCACAACAGGTACAGCTACATGCTCATTAATTCGCGCAATCCATTCCCAATGGGCTGGCGCTTTGTAGCCTTCAACCTTAGTGCGTGCATGCACCACTAGCTGTTGCGCCCCGCCTTCAGTTAAAGCTAAAGCGCAATCTAAGGCTAAGGATTTATCTTCATAACCTAAGCGCATTTTTGCGGTTACAGGAATTTCAGGGGCAACTGTTTTACGTACCTCTTGTAGGATACGAAATAACAACTCTGGCTCTTGTAAAAGCACAGCACCACCACGGGATTTATTAACTGTTTTAGCAGGGCAACCAAAATTAAGATCAATCACAGGTGCGCCTAACTTAACAGCTAACGCTGCATTGTCAGCTAAAGCACTTGGATCAGAACCAAGCAGTTGTACTCGCAACGCAGTACCAGCAGCAGTTTTAGAACCGTTAAGTAGCTCAGGGGCTAATTTATAGAACTGATGTGCAGGAAGCAGACGGTCACAGACACGGATAAACTCAGTGACACACCAATCAATGCCACCGACTTTTGTAAGAACATCACGGAGAATGTCGTCAACCAACCCCTCCATTGGCGCAAGAGCTATCTGCACGAAATAGGACCATCTCAAAAAAAGAGGCGATTGTAACTAAAAAAACACGCAAGACAAGTAATTTACTACTAGAGAGCAACGTACATAAAAATTTTTCACCTTTATAGCTTGCAAGAAGCTTGGTAACGCCTCAACCTCTAGCCTATGACCTGTACTGTATTGTTTTTTAAAACTCAAATATCTAAGACTCTATTACTTGAAGATGACTGATTTCATTGGTCGCTTGTAAAATAGACTGCACTGTTGCAAAGGTTGTACCCATCAGTTGTGCTTTTTTACTACGAACTTTTTTTGAAAACAAGCATTGTAAGGCAGCCCCTTCACACAATACAAAAACACAGAATTGGTTTTTTGACCCACTTTCACTGGCACACACAACAAACAGGTTAAATGGATGAGTTTCAATCTCTATCAGACGGCCAAAGTCATCTGCAAAAATACTCAGCACCTTAATATTTTTGGTGGCTAATTTTTCAGCCAACCATTCGCTCAGTGTTTTTCCATAGATACCTGGATTAACTTCTTCATCTTCTCCAGCCACAATGGGAAAGGCATCAGAGTTAAATGCCGGAGCGGCGACTGCATAGTCTGTATTTCCTATAATCAAGCTTTGTTGTGCTGCACTAAGCTTGAGTTGAAACAGCCTTACTATAGCCTTCAATAAACTCAATAGGCATACGTTTTGGCCGTCCTGAGCTAAGCTCAATGCAAGCGAAAGTAGTTTTGGCACGAAGCAAGGTAACTTGGTCAGCTGGCCGAATAAGTTGAAAATAGCGATCCATTTTCAATTTATTATCTACTTCTCGAATCCAAGTTCCCATAATTAGAGTTTGATCTTGATAAGCACTGGATAAATAGTCAACCTCATGGCGAATCACTGCCATTGCTCTATTTAAACGCTGGTATTCCTCAAGTCCTAACCCTAAAGACTGCGAGTGTTGCCAAGCGCACTCTTCCATCCAACGTACGTAATTGGCATTATTGGCATGACCTAAGCCATCTATTTCCTGTGCGCTAACAACAATTTCTTGCGTAAATGGCTTAGGCCAATCCCACATATTACAGCTCCATTCGACCTGCTAATGCACAAGCCTCGCGTGCTAATGAGGAAATTTGCTCCCAATCTTTATTTTGCACCAACTTATTGGGCACTAGCCAACTACCTCCACAGCAAGACACGTTAGGTAGGCTTAAGTAGGTTAAAAGATTGCTACGGTTAATGCCACCTGTGGCACAAAAATGTAGATCAGTCAGTGGACCATGTAAACTTTTTAATAACTCTAATCCATTCACTGCATCCGCTGGAAATAGCTTAAGTGATTTAAACCCCATCTTCATGGCTTTCATAACTTCAGAAGGTGTCATCACGCCAGGCAAAAATGGCATTTTTAGACGTAAAGCTTCACGTCCTAAAGCCTTATTAAAACCTGGGC
This sequence comes from Pseudomonas sp. F1_0610, assembly GCF_047470865.1. Lineage (NCBI taxonomy): Bacteria > Pseudomonadati > Pseudomonadota > Gammaproteobacteria > Pseudomonadales > Pseudomonadaceae > Pseudomonas > Pseudomonas sp. F1_0610. The sequence goes on along the minus strand of NZ_JAZDRH010000001.1, from coordinate 96,645 downwards.
TAACTGCAAATTGCGCACCTGCTTTTTGTGCTTTAGCCAGTTGTGTTGGGCAAACAACAGTCCCTACTCCAACTAATAAATCAGGTACTTCCTCGCTAATTTTCTGTACCGATTTTAACGCATCTGGAGTTCGTAGCGTGACTTCCACGGCGTTTAAACCTCCAGCCTTTAAAGCCTGAGCTATAGGCACAGCCGTCTCTGCATCTTCGATGACTAGCACAGGTAGTAATGGATAGGCTTTACGTAAAATATCTTCCATAGTCATAGTTAGCTCCTTGTGAGTACAGCAAATAGTAGGTTTAGCATAGGTGATAGCGGATATTAAAACTGCTACACCTTTGGCTTATTCTGATTTGCGTCTACGCAATGGCGCAAATCCATCCGTGCTACTGTTTTCTGTTTGTGTTTGGAGTGTTTTTGGCTTGTGTTGTGTGGGTCGTGTTTTTTTCGTTACTATCGCTTTATCCGTCGTTTTCTTCTTTTTAACGCCTACAGCTTTACCTGATGACTTGAGCTTTTTAGGCCCCATATAACCACCTTTCAAACCTTTAATCACACGGTGCTCAAACTGCTGCTTTAAGTAGCGCTGAATACTGCTCATTAAGTTCCATTCTGTGTGATCTATCAGTGAAATAGCTAAACCTGCTTCACCTGCTCGTCCAGTCCGACCGATACGGTGAACATATTCATCTCCAGATCGCGGCATATCGTGATTAATGACTAAATCAACACCCTCAATATCTAAACCACGCGCAGCCACGTCTGTAGCAATCAGCACTCGCGAGCTGCCTTGGCTAAAGCGCTCTAAGGCTTTGCGACGTTCTGACTGATCTTTCTCGCCATGCAAAACAAATACTTTTACTTGTGCTGCTTCCATTCGCCCATATAAAAAGTCAGCTTTTTCTCGCGTATTGGTAAAGACTATTGCTTTACGGTAGGTTTCGTTTTCTAGCAACCACTTCAATAGGTTTTGCTTATGCTGCTCACTTTCAGCGGTAATAATTTGTTGCTGAGTGCTCTCGTTTAGATCGGCCACTTTATTGAGCATTAAGTGCTCAGGATTGGTTAGAATCGCTTGCACCATTTCACGCAGCGCATTACCGCCTGTGGTGGCGGAGAACAGCATAGTCTGCTTACGATCAACGCATAAATCAGTAATTTTTTGAATATCTTCTGCGAATCCCATATCTAGCATACGATCAGCTTCATCTAGCACCAATAATTCAATCTCTGCTAAATCAAGACTTTTTGCGCTGATATGTTCCAATAAACGTCCTGGTGTGGCAATAATAATCTCAGGTACTTTACGCAATGCTGCAATTTGCTCTTTAAAGTTTTCACCGCCTGTAAGCAATATACCTTTAATAAAGGTGTAGCTCGCAAAACGCTCAACCTCTTGCAAGATTTGCCGTGCAAGCTCGCGCGTAGGCGCTAAAATTAAGGCTCTATGTAAAGGAATACGTTGCGGATTTTCTAAACAATAATGTAACAGAGGCAATACAAAGGCAGCTGTTTTTCCACTTCCAGTACGGGCAATGGCACGCACATCTTTGCCTTGTAGCAGTAGAGGAATCGCCTGCTCTTGGACTGGCGTTGGTTTAGTCAGTTTGAGCTCGTCTAAACCCTTTAGTAAACGCTCATGTAAGTGTAAATCAGCAAAATTATTCATTAAAAACCTTTCAATATCCACGTTGCGCCTGCTTATACAGCAAGCGCACACTATCAAACATTACTAGCACTACGGCTAGCCAAATAGGAATATATGTCCACCATTGCTGGCTGGTTACCGCCTCACCAACAATAAAAATACTGGATAAAAACAGCAGTACTGGCTCTATATAACTTAAAATACCCAGCACACCTAGAGGTAACAAACGACTAGCTGCTATCATGGCAGCAAAGGCAAAACTACTAAGAATCCCCATTCCTAACAGTAAGGGAATCAACCATGGCTGCACCTGTATTAGGCTAAATGTATCACCATATAAATACATTAAAGTAATAGCTACAGGTGCAAGCACTAGCATTTCTAAGAAAAAACCACTGAAAGCATCAAACTTCATCCAGCGGCGTAGCATAAAGTAAGGTGGATAGCCAAACATAGTCACCACTGTCACCCATGATATGGCACCCAGTGCAAATAACTCATGTACACAGCCAATGACTGCCAACAGTACTGCTATTTTCTGCAAGGCTCGCAACCGTTCTTGATAGAACACGCGCCCTACTAAAACCAAGACCAAAGGCATTAAAAAATAACCTAGGGTAATATCTAGCATATGGCCATTTAAGGGTGACCACACAAATAAAAACCATTGTGAGCCTAAAATACTCGCACTGGCCAATAAACCCAAGGTTAATATAGGGCGACGTTTAAGTTGGCGTAAACAAAGCAAAAATTTACGCCAATGCCCCGTTATTACCACCAAAGCCAAAAGAACAGGTAAAGACCAGAGTAGCCGCTGAGCAAACACTTGGATGCCGTCTAATGGTGCCAGTAATAGGGCGTAGCTAGGTATCAAGGCGAACATCAATGAAGAAAACAGCGACATTCCCACACCGCGACCAGACAACCGCATACGACTCCCTTACTCCTGACAAATAAAAATGTACCCTACATACCAGGCTATACAGTGCACATTTTACGCAATTCCCTATCTTTAGATAGCGCTTAATCAGTTTTGCCTTGTTTTCTTTTTACCCCCTGCTGCACTGCCGCTTTAGCCATCATATAGGCTGATGGTGGTGCACTGAGCATTAAAAATGCTGTAATAAGCAGCTCGTGTAAATGCAAAATATGTTCATACCAGTTGAAATACAGCAGAGAAGCTATAAGTACCGAGCCTACACCCAGTGTTGTGAGCTTTGCTTGTGCGTGCAAACGCATAAGAAAGTCAGGAAAGCGCACAATGCCAATAGAACCAATAAGCGCAAACAAACTACCTGCCAACAAAAAGAAGGCGATGATTAACTCTATTACAAAATCCATACCGCCTCCCTACTCAATAATATCGCCACGCATTAAATACTTAGACAAGGCAACAGTGCTAACAAAACCAAAAAGACCAATTAGCAAAGCTGCTTCAAAGAAAATATCTGAGGCCAACCAAATACCAAAAATAACTAACAGCGCCAATGCATTGATATATAAGGTATCTAGTGCTAATACTCGATCGACCATGTCAGGTCCAACAAATAGACGCCATAAGGTTAAACACATGCTAATTGCAAAAATCACCATGCTAATAAGCATCACTATTTTGAGCATGGAAACACCTCCAACAAGGGTTGCTCATAACGTTGTTTGATTTCTGCAATAAGTGCGTTGCTATCTTCACAATGTAAAGCATGCACTTGCAGGCGTTTTTTACGCCAATCAACACTAGTAGCTACTGTACCTGGCGCTAGTGAAATAGCGCTCGCCAACATAAAAATACCTAATTCATTCTCTAATTCATAAGGTACTTCAATATAGCTAGGATCCAGCTTTTCAGTGGAGCCTAAAATTAAGCGTGCCACATCTAAATTAGCTTTCACTATATCTGTAAGCATATGAGTCATAAAAACAAACAAACTTTTCCAGCTATGAATCTTTAATAGCGGTGGCCACCAATGATCTGTTAAATAGGATAATGACAATGCCAGCACTGTACCTAAAATCCAATGCCCGACAGAAGTAAAGTCATCAACCAATAACAGCCAGACGAATAACAGGCCTAAGGTCATCAACGGATGGGCGAGTAAACGGCGCTTTTTCATCAGTTTACTCCTCCATTTAATAATGATAAGTAAGCTATTACATCAAATAACTGATTCGCTGTAGCCTGTGTAAATTGGCTAACAGGCTCTGCAAACACCACAAGTACTGGGCTTAATACAATTAAGCCAGAAGCGATAACTAACGACGCGGTATCCAGATGAATATCTTCTCGTGCTGGGGCATTAGAGCGCCAAAAAACTTGACTGCCCGCTCTTGAGAGAGCCACAACACCAATTAAACCAGCTGACAATATAACTCCCCATAGCAAGCCAGCCTGCCAGCCTGTGGCACTAAATAACAACATTATCTTACCGAAGAAGCCTGATAGTGGTGGCAAACCTGCAATGGAAATAGCGCCCGCAAAAAACAACACGCCAATCAGGCTATGGCGGTTTAAGGCTGGGCCGCGTGTAAGCTGATCTACTAGCTTTCCACGCTGACTCGCAATTACTCCTACAAGCAAGAATAGCCCGCCACTGACCCAAGTACTGTGAACTAAATAATACAGTGTTGCGCCTAGCGCTTGTGGCGTACCCAAAGCAATACCTGCCAAAATAGTGCCTACGGAAACCAAAATAAAATAAGCGACCATGCTAGCTAAATTGGTTGCAGCAAAAGCACCTAAAGCGCCTAGGAAAATGGTTAACAAGGCAAGTGGCCAGAACCACGACAAACCTAAACCTGCCGATTCTCCTGCTAAGCTGCCAAAAACTAAAACACTAAAGCGAATAATGGCGTACAAACCAACTTTTGTCATAATGGCAAATAATGCCGCCACTGAAGCAGCAGCGCTAGCATAAGATTTTGGTAGCCAAAAATATAAAGGTAAAAAGGCTGCTTTTAAGCCAAAGACTAAAAAGAGCAAGAGTCCAGCAGCATGCAGTAGTAAGCGCTGATCGCCCTGCGCTTGAGAAACTGCGCGCGCTAGGTCGACCATATTTAAGGTGCCAGCAATACCATAAAAAATGCCTGCTGCAATCAAGAAAAAGGCGGATCCAACTAGGTTCAATAAAATATAGTGCATAGCGGCTTTAACACGGGCTTGGGTGCGACCATGTAGCAGCAGGCCATAAGAAGCTATCAGTAGTATTTCAAAAAATACAAATAGGGTGAACAAATCGCCTGTTAGGAAAGCGCCATTAATTCCAGCTAATTGAAACTGAAATAGCGCATGAAAATATAGCCCTTGCTGATCCTCACCACGTAAAGCATATAACACCGCAAAAATAGCTAAGACTGCCGTAGTGAGCAGCATTAGTGCGCTTAATCTGTCTAGCAACAGCACAATACCAAAAGGTGACTGCCAGTTACCTAAGGCGTAGGTATGAATTTCACCTGTAGCAGCTAACCCTAGAAGATAAATAGCGATAGGCAATAAGGCTACTGTGCTCAAAAGACTAAAACCACGCGCTAAACGCGGCTGACTACCAAAGCAAACCAGCAGCGCACCTACAAATAAAGGTAATAAAACAGGAGCAATTAGCCAATGATTCATACTTTAGGCTCCTGATGATTGTCTTTATCTTCTTTGCCATCTACATGGTCATTGCCTAAATCTATTTGCCCACGTAACGCCAATACCAAGACGAAGGCTGTCATTGCAAAGCCAATGACAATGGCTGTTAAGACTAAGGCCTGAGGAACAGGATCAGTATATTCTGCAACCAAACCTACCACGGCTGGTTTACCAGTTTCTAAGCGCCCCATCGCAAACAGAAAAATATTTACAGCATAAGAAAATAGCGTTAAGCCTAAAGCTACAGCGAATGTACGTGCACGCAAGATCAAAAAGATGCCGCAACTGGCCACTACGCCCACAGTAATAGCTAACAATAGTTCCATTAGTTATCCTCCTGTGGTTGCACTTCATTATTTCCTAAATGACCTAAGCGACTCAAAATCATTAAAGTAGCTCCTACAACGGTAAACAGCACACCCAAGTCAAATAGCATGGCAGTGGCTAATTCAATTTCGCCAATGAATGGAAGACTAAAATGTCCAAATGCGGTGGTTAAGAATGGGTATCCCCACAGCCAACTGCCCAGACCTGTAGCCCCTGCTACTAACACACCTAAACCTGCTAATAAGCTGGGTTTAATCCGCAGGTGACTTTCAACCCATTGCTGTCCATAGGCTATTTCTAACAAAATCAGTGCTACTGCTACAATTAAGCCTGCAATAAAGCCACCACCTGGCTCGTTATGGCCACGCAAGAAAATAAATACAGCGACCATTAGCGCTAATGGTAAAGTGAAGCGCGCCAATACGCGCATCATTAATGGATGAGTTTCTGGTGACCAGGGTCGTCCTTCTGGATCAAGTGGTGAGCGTTTAATCAGCATGCCTTTTAAGAGTGCAATAATTGCAATCGCTGTAATTGCTAATACGCTAATCTCCCCTAAGGTATCAAAACCTCGGAAATCCACCAAAATCACATTAACGACGTTATGACCGCCGCCACCAGGCACGCTATTGGTAATAAAAAAGTCTTTAATACTGCTATAAGGTCGCGTTAACACGGCAAATAATAAAACACCCATTAAAGTGCCGCCCGCTAAAGCAATCAAGTAATGCCCACTACGCCTTAAACTAGAGGTTTCAAAGGGTGATTTTTTAGGCATAAAATGCAGCACAAGCAGCATCAGGAGTACACTGACCACCTCTACAACCAGCTGCGTTAATGCCAGATCTGGTGCCGAAAAGCGCGCAAACAATAACGCACTAAACAAGCCAACAATGCCGATCATAATAACGGCAATTAAACGCGTATAAACAAAGAATACAGTAGCCAAAGCCCCTAACATCATCATTACTAAAGCAATGGCGGTAACAGGGTCTACTTCTGTTTGCTGTAAACTGCCATGCATGCTAGACATTGGCGTCAGTGCCGCCACCGTCACAATAATTGCACTGATAAAAAACAGTCCGATATAACGTTGAAGAGAGCCATTTTCCAATGCACCTAATGCGCGCTGAACCAAGCGTCGCAAACGTACAACCGCACGCTCAAACATAACCCGCGCATGTAAAGGCGGTAAGCCGTCATACCAGTTAAACAAAGGTTTGCGCAATCCATAGATAATTAAACCACCGACTAAAGCTATACAACTCATAATTAATGGCATATTCACGCCATGCCAGATAGCTAAATCATACTGAGGTAAGGCGCCATTTAAGCTGGCACTGGCTGCCGAGGCGAGTAATCCTGCAACACTCCACGCCGGCACCATACCAACCAATAAGCATAAAAACACTAGTATTTCTACAGGTATTTTCATATAGCGTGGCGGCTCATGCGGTGGATATTTAGGCAAGTTAATTGGCTCACCATTAAAAAATACGTCATGGATAAAACGTAATGAATAAGCTACAGAGAACACACCAGCGAAAGTAGCCAAGGCAGGAATCAACCAACTAAAACCTCCTAACAAACTTTGCTGTAGCGTTTCGCCAAAAAACATCTCCTTACTCAAGAAACCATTTAGCAGCGGTACGCCAGCCATTGCGGAGGAGGCAACCATGGCAAGTAAGGCAGTATGTGGCATGTATTTCCATAAACCATTAATACGACGCATATCACGTGTGCCTGTTTCATGGTCAATAATACCAGCCGCCATAAATAACGAAGCTTTAAACGTAGCGTGATTGATAATATGAAAAATAGCCGCCACAGGTGCTAATGGCGAGTTCAAGCCAAATAGCAAGGTAATTAACCCCAAATGACTAATCGTCGAGTAAGCCAGCAACCCTTTTAAATCATGCTGAAATAGCGCTGTTACAGCTCCCACACAAAGTGTAGTTAAACCGGTAAAAGTGACTAAATAAAACCACAACTCAGTATCAGACAACACGGGATAGAAACGCGCTAAAAGAAAGACGCCAGCCTTCACCATAGTCGCAGAGTGCAGGTACGAGGATACTGGAGTCGGTGCTGCCATGGCATGTGGTAGCCAGAAATGAAATGGAAACTGCGCAGATTTAGTAAATACACCAAGCAAAATCAAGATGAGTACAACAGGATAAAGTGCATGGGCTCGAACAATATCGCCAGCTTGAAGAATGTCAGCCAGCTCGAAGCTGCCGACTATTTTACCTAATAGCAGTACACCAGCTAAAAGCGCTAACCCACCACCGCCTGTAACAGCTAACGCCATGCGAGCACCTTGTCGCGCATCACGACGATAACTCCAGAATCCGATGAGCAAGAAAGATGAAAGGCTAGTTAATTCCCAAAACACCATCATCAATAAGACGTTGCTAGAGAGCACAACGCCAAGCATGGCGCCCATAAACAGCAGCAGAAAACAGTAGAAACGACCTATTTTTTCATTCACGCCTAAGTAATAGCGCGCATAGAGAATAACCAGCAAGCCTATGCCTAGAATTAATAAGGCAAATAAATAGCTTAAGCCATCTAAACGCAAGCTTAAGTTAAGTCCTAACTGGGTTAGCCAGGGCTGGTAATAGGTAATGACTTGACTATCTAAAACAGCAGAGGTTTGAGAAAGCAGCAATGACAAACCCAAAATAGGCGCTAAAGCAGCAGCCAAGGCGATTTGTGTTTGTGAGCGACGCGCTGCAATTAAAGGCAAAATGCAGGCGAGAAAAGGTAAAGCAACTATGATGGGTAGTAGCATATAAGCCCTCCTTTATGTTCAGCCGGACGAACAGGAGTACCAATACCCACCCAGCAAATCTAAAAACCTTAATGTGATAAAGTTATTACAAATCCGTTTTAAAAGCTACTAGATATATCAAATTTAACAGAAAAAGCTTGGGCTCTAGCCCAAGCTTTTAAGACAACAAGAACTAGAGTGGAGCAACGCGACTGGCACCATTTACACTCATGATGCGCACACGCTGATCAACGCGAAATATTTGATTGGGCTCTACGGCTTGGACATAGGCGCGCAAGCTACCATCGTCTTCACGAATAGTAATCTCAACCCCTTGAGTACGCGTCATACCTTCCTCGGCAGCTGACCCTAATAGCCCGCCTGCAACAGCACCTATCACTGCAGCTACTGCACTTCCTTTGCCGCCACCTACAGAACTACCTGCAATACCACCTACAGCACCACCCGCTACAGAGCCAATTGCTGTTTTAGTGCCTTCAATTTTCACAGGACGTAATGCGACAATAGTCCCTAAACGAACAGTTTGAACCTGACGTGCGTCATCGCGAGAATAGCTATCGCCTGTCAAACTTGATGCACAACCAGTCACTAGCGTACTAACAACTGCCATAGATGCTGCAAGAATCATCATCTTACGCATAGAATACTCCTTTAAACACTGTCATAGACAGTCCGACTAATTTTAATCGAGGTTACAATGGATTATGTCGTTGTTGCTGGCATTATAGCCACACTAGTTGCCCTTTACCTTCACTGGTGGTTTTTTTCACGCATCCGCCGCTGGGTAGATCGCGATCTTGCACTTAATATCGCCGGAAGCGACCCTAAAAAGCGCGAATACATGCTAAAAATGCTAGAGCAAGCCAAACAACAAAAAGTTAAAAAAGCAGAACTACAAACATGGCTTGAAGCTGCTGCTAAAAACTATATTGAACAATAGAATAAGCATTTTATACAGCTATAGTTTAACGGATTAGCGCTATTACGGCGCTAATCGTTGCAGTTGCCATGTATCATTTTGTAACTGGTAGCAAATTCGATCATGCAAACGGCTTGGACGGCCTTGCCAAAACTCAATTAACCTTGGTTTTAATCGGTACCCGCCCCAGTGCGGTGGACAGCTGGGTGCTGTATCGGCAAAACGCAATTGTACATCTTCCAATAACGCTTCAAGTTCTTCACGATTTTTCAAAGGTCTGCTTTGTGGCGATGCCCAGGCACCTAGGCGACTTCCTAATGGGCGAACCTGGAAATAATCATCTGATTCTTGCGCGGAAACTTTTTCAATCTTACCTTCAATGCGCACCTGGCGCTCTAGTGTAGGCCAAAAAAATGTCATTGCGGCTTGCGCATTAAAAGCCAGTTGCTCACCTTTATTGCTTTGATAATTGGTAAAAAATGTAAAACCTGCTTCATCCGCCCCTTTTAATAGCAACACACGGCAATGAGGCTGCCCTAGCGTATCAACGGTAGCAAGCATCATGGCGTTAGGCTCTACAGGGGGCTGCTCAGTTTCAACAGCATCATCAAACCATTGTTTAAATAGCAAGAAAGGATGCTGTGGTACTTGTGATTCATGTAAGCCGTCACGTGTATAGTTACGACGCATATCAGCTAAGCGTTCTATGTGGCTCATAGGCTTCTCCGGCAACAAAAAAGGCGCATTAACAATACGCCTTTTTTTTACTATCGTGTTTGACCTGCTGCAATAACCTCTGGGGATCGACCACGATATTCAGAAAGCGCCAAAGCCATGGCTCGTTGTGGCGTTATTACCAATTCAACCCGTCGGTTAGCTTCACGCTCTTTTGCATTGCGCTGGCTATTGATAGGCTTACTATCAGCCATGCCTAATAATAACATGCGATCATTACCTAAGCCGCTAAGACGGAAAATAGCAGCAACTGAGCGTGCACGGTCTTGGCTAAGCTTTTGGTTTAGGTCTAAGCTGCCTGTGGAGTCTGTATGACCAAAAATAATAACCCCTACACTGCGGTCGTTTTCTAGCATTTTAGAAACACGTGTTAAAGGGTTTAATACAACAGGCATCAACATAGTAGGACGATCAGGGTGAAACATGGTTTTTGCACTCGCTGTCACCACTAAAGTACGATCCATGCGCGTTACGACAAAATCTGAGCCTCGTACGGCTTGGCGAATCTTAGGCTCGTACTGGTCAAGCCAGATTTTTTGTTCTTCTGGCGTTAAAGGTTTCACCGCATCAGCAATAGGTACAGGTTTTTGCCCAAGACAGGCCGTTAGTAAAGCAAAGGAGAGGATGCCAAAAAATTTCTTGAAGCCCATGAAAGGAGTCCATATTTAACATTACAAGATAATAAAAGATTACTCTTTCTATATTAAGTTAGCTAGAGCATAGATCAATTTTAACGTGCCTAGTCACAGTCTTTTCACGCAATCTCAGAAGTATATTTAAAAAAATAGGCTGGTTTTTTTCATTTATCTGGTTATGATCGTCATTAATTTGGCGGCATTTTTTTGACACACCAGTTCATAAAGGCCACCAATCTGTGTTTAACCTAACGCCGAGAACTCTCTGGCTTTAGCTAGTAGAATGATAGATATGCCATATTCAAGCCGCCCTGCTGATAAATTTGTTGTTCGTTTGCCTGAAGGAATGCGTGATCGTATCGCTCAAATTGCGCGCAACTATCATCGCAGCATGAACTCTGAAATAATTTCACGCTTAGAACATAGTCTGCACAATGAACAACAAATCACCCCTATTAAAGGTATTGAAAATAAGGATTTGTCACATAACGAGCAATTATTGCTACGTAATTTTCGCCAGCTGGCACAGCACCAACAAAGTGCGTTACTGGAGCTAATCAACAAAGACAAAGCCTAGTTTTAGCTAAGCAGCACTCGTCAGAGTGTTGCTTTTCAGATAGCACAGGATAGAAAAAGAAAGAATTAATAATTATATTATTTGAAACACTATTTAGCATAAATGTGAAACTTCCCCTACTTCGTCAATAAAATCACATCCCAGAGCTGTTTTACCTTTACTTTATGCAGGTAAAGCATTATCAATAACGTCATAGTTTATGGATGAAATAGTCAACTAACCTTTCTCTGCATGAACAGAGTCTTCAACCTTGGAGTTTGACACTATGGCACTAACTAAAGACCAACTGATCAGTGAACTAGCCGAAGCGACTGATACAACCAAAGTAACAGCTCGCGCATTTCTAGATCATTTAAAAGAAATTGTTACCGATGCGTTAGATAACGACGGTGAAATTACGTTGCCAGGCGTTGGCAAATTAAAAGTAGTAGATCGCCCAGCACGCAGTGGACGTAACCCACAAACAGGTAAAACAATTAAGATTGCTGCGAAAAAAGTAATCAAACTTGTTCCTGCTAAAGCATTAGCTGACGACATCAACAAATAAGTTGTTGTTGAACTAAAAAGCCCAAGTTTAACCTTGGGCTTTTTAGTATTTAGGCACAAAAGCTAAAAGGTACCTGGATAAGCCCCACCGTCAATAAGCAGATTCTGTCCTGTCATATAAGCGGCCTGTTGACTGCATAGAAAAGCACAAAGCGCACCAAACTCCTCTGGCTTACCAAAACGACGTGCCGGTATCGTTTTATAACGTGCCTCTATTTTACGCTGTGCTTCTTCTGCAGATGTCTGCTCATCAATACCCATGGTTTTTAAAATACGATCCGTATCAAAAGCACCTGGTAGAATATTATTGATGGTGACATTATTGGCGGCCAGCTCTGCTTCGCGAGCCACCCCTGAAACAAAACCAGTTAAGCCAGCGCGAGCACCATTAGACAATCCTAGTACGCTTACCGGCGCTTTAACGGCCATCGACGTAATATTAATGACGCGCCCAAACCCACGTGAAATCATATCTGGTAAGCATTCACGAATCAGCTCAATTGGCGTGATCATGTTGTTATTTAACGCATCATGCCAATCATCTGTTGTAAGGTTTGCGTAACTATCAGGCCGTGGGCCACCCGCGTTATTAACTAAAATATCTACATGTGGGGCAGCCGCTAGAAATTCAGCTCTTACACTGGCTTGTGTAATATCACCTGCAACCATTCGCACTTCAAGTGCTGGGTTTAATGCAAGTAGCTCATTACGTGTCATTGCCAGCTTTTGCTCATTACGGCCATTAATAACTAAGTTAACACCTTCTTTTGCTAAAGCTTGCGCACAACCACGGCCTAAACCTGCACTCGAGGCACATACCAGCGCCCAGCGCCCTGCTATACCTAAATCCATTGATTTAATCCTCATATTAGAAATGCGACACAAATTAGCATACAAGATGGCAGATTCTCTAAATCTTTTGGCTTGTTTGCCAAAACAAATTTAATCTGATTCCTATATGATAATAATTCTCAACAAAAGGAGTCTCCTATGGACTATAAAAAACGTTTTCAAGAATGCCTATCAGAAGTTATCTGCAATCCTAATTTTGATACAGCGCTTATTGCGGAATACTTTTCAACTAGCTACATACAACATGTTGATGGTAAAACGCTTAACTACGAGCAATTCGTAGCTCATATAGAGCACTTAAAACAGGCTGTTATTCGCTGTTCAATCGATTTTGAATTGCTCGAACAGCATGGCAACACTATTCATTCCATTCACATTGTGCGTGTGGTAAAAAATGATAGCAGCAAGGTGCGAATTAAGGTGCAGGGCCAATTTACGTTTGAACATAACAAACTTATTTTGACAAATGAGACCACTGAACTACTTGAAGGTGATGAAGAAAACGCCAGTTTAGGCTGGCGCTAATTGGTTTTTCTGATAGTTACTAAATGCTGCTGAAAATGCTGACAAACTGTCATAACCTAATTCATAAGCAATTTGTGTTTGATTTAAACCTTGTTTTTGCAGAATAACTGCCTCTTGCATGACAATATGGGTTCGCCACTGCCGAAAGCTACAACCTAACCCCTGCAAAAACAAACGATGCAAAGTACGAATAGAAACACCGGCATGATCAGCTGCATGATTCAAGGTTAATTGAATATTAGGCCGACTACTAACCACCTCCATTGCTTTTAACAGGCGTCTATCTAAACGATTAGTAACATAGGTATTAAAAGCTACATTCTGTTGTTGTAATAACTGTGGGTAAATCACCTGGGCATAGGCATCACGCAATTTAGGATCAGACTCTTGCTGAAACAATTCCAACAACTGAACCAACAAAGTAGATACCGTTTGCTGAGCTAAAATGCCATCCTCACTCGCCGGTGTCGCATAAAAAACACTCACGCGCCCTGTGCGCATTACTTCAAACTCATGGGCAAAACGGGCAGGGATTTTCAGTAATTGGCCATGACTAATAAAAATTGACTGTGAGGGCGTACGTACCACCCCTAACCCCTCGTGCATATATACCCATTGCTGCTCAATATGGCTATGCGCTGTTACAGACATATGTTTTTCATAGGTAAAACTTTTATAAAAACTAAGCATTAGAGTACCGCTTTAACTAATCTGGCTAAGCGTTGCGCTCGAGGGTCCATTAAGACATAAGGGCCTAAGCTATTAGTTACAAAAGAAAAACTTAAATTTAGTTGAGGATCAGCAAAGGCGGTTGTTCCTCCTGCTCCTGGGTGGCCAAATGCGGAAGCCGTCATTCCGTAAGTAGCATTTTCTGTATTCGTTTGATCAAGCATTAAGCCCAGCCCAATACGTGTAGAAGTCAACATCGTTTTATCCATGCCAAAGCTATGTTCTTTACACATTTCTAATAAATACTTTTGCTCTAGCAAGCTATTATTTAACAGAGCCGTATAAAACTGCGCCAAACTCCGTGCATTTCCATGCCCATTAGCTGCAGGTTGCTGCATCAGTCGCCATTCAGGTTTATTTGTACTGGTCATTACTGAAGGCGGATTAGTAAAGGATTTTGTTGTTAAACTATTTGGTTCACGCATGATTGTTTGCAACATACGCTGCGCTGCCTCATCACCTATATCCCCCTTCATGCGACTAACATCACTGATGCGGTAAAATTCTGATGCTGGTGTCCCCACAAAGAAATCTAGATTTAATGGCTGACAAATACGCGCTGCTATTGCATCACCTGGCATTCTGCCATCTACTCGTCGAATAAGCTCACCAACCAGCCAGCCATAGGTAATAGGTGCATAACCATGGGTTGTATTGGGTGTCCACCAGGGGGTTTCCTGCTCAATAGCCTGTACCATAGCTTGCCAATGGTACAAAGACTCCGCTGGCAAGCTTTGATGAATGGCAGATATGCCTGAGCGATGGCTTAATAGATGACGAACACTAATGTCTTGCTTACCCTTTGCCACAAACTCAGGCCAGTACTGACTGACTGGAGCGTCTAACTCTAGTTTACCTTCGGCGACCAACTGCATTAATACTACAGCAGCAAATGGCTTAGTACTTGAGAACACATTCACCAATGTGTCTTGCTGCCACGCTTGGCTGCGCTCTCTGTCAGTAGTGCCCGCCCAAAGGTCAATAACAGTTTCCCCAGCAATTTGCACACATAATGCAGCGCCTCGCTGCTGATCATTTTCAAAAAGCTGTGCAAATGCTTCTTTTACCGACTCAAAGGTCAAATCAAAATAACCTTGTACTGGCATGAGCTACTCCTACAACAAGCAATAATTAATCAATTTTACGCGCAAAAGGTGGTAATGAATTTAAAATAGCTTTACCGTAGCGCTGGGTTACCACTCTACGATCAAGCAAACTAATAGTGCCTTTATCTTGTTCTGTGCGTAACAGTCGACCACAGGCCTGAATCAATTTAAGTGAAGCATCAGGCACTGCAATCTCCATAAAGGGATTACCGCCTCGTGCTTCAACCCATTCTGCCAAAGCCGCTTCTACAGGATCATCTGGCACTGAAAACGGGATTTTTGCAATAACCACATGCTGACAATAATCACCAGGTAAATCTACGCCTTCGGCAAAACTTGCCAGCCCAAATAAGACACTAACCTCACCCTTATCAACTTTGTTTTTATGCTTAATTAGGGTTTCTTGGCGCGACAAGGAGCCTTGAATAAGTACCCGTTTACGCCAATCACGGTCGAGTTGATCAAATACATCCTGCATTTGTCTTCTAGAAGAAAATAGCACCAAGCTACCTTTATTAGCTTCCAGTAAATCAGGTAACACACGCACTATAGCCGAAGTATGGGCAGCACTATCACGTGGATCTGCTTTTAAATCAGGAATCTGCAATACGCCAGCATCAGCATGAAAAAATGGGCTAGGCACAACAGCTGTTACTGCATCTTTAGGGATACCCGAGCGCATACGGTAACGATCGAAACTACCTAGCGCCGTTAAGGTTGCTGATGTTACTAAAGCACCGTAGGCAACATTCCATAGATTACGGCGCAAGGTTTGTGCTGCTAAAATAGGGCTAGCATTCACTTCAATATCGAAAAAATTACCCTCTGCTAAGGATAACCAGCGCGCCATTGGCGGACTGTCCTCAGGATCTTGGGTTGTAAAAGCTGACCACAAACTAAAATTGGCATCACTTCGTGTATATAAACTACCAAACAGTGGAAACCATTCTTCTGCTTGTACAGAAGAAACACCAACAGGCTCATCATCCATAGCTTTTTTTAGCAGGTCTGTTACGCGGTTTAAACTATCGGTTAAGCCTAAGAAGCCTTTTTTGAGTTCCAATCCTAAGCTTTCAATATGCTCAGGGATAACCCCGCCTACAAATCGAAAGCGAGGCTTTTCGCGCCCTTCGCTGTCTTCTGCTAGTTTAAAGTCCGCCAGTTCTTCACAGGCATTGAGCATAAATTGCTGCTGCACTTTTAACTCACGCGCTACACTAGGTATTTCTTCCAAGATTCGACCCAAATCACCTTGTAATGGATGCTGTGCTAACAACTTGGTGATATTTTTATCAATCTGCCCCAACCAATCTGCTGTTGAACGCAAGCGCGTTGTATGAGCAAAATGGTTAATCGCCTTATCTGGTAGATGATGGCCTTCATCAAACACATATAAGGTATCACGCGGGTCGGGTAGCACTGCGCCACCGCCTAAAGCTAAATCAGCCAATACCATATCGTGATTCGTAACAATAACATCAACCTTGGTCATACCTTCTCGGGCGCGATAAAAAGCACATTGCCCAAAATTAGGACAATGCCGTCCTGTGCACTGACTATGATCTGTGGTTACTTTACTCCACTGTTCATCTTCTAAAACCTGCGCCCAACTGTCTCTATCACCATCCCAACGATTACCTGCTAGCCGTTCAATCATTGTGCTATAAAGCTTTAAACTATCTTTATCAACATCCAGCTTAAACCCTTCTTCTTCAAATAATTGAGCAGTTGCAGTTTGAGCATGGCCTTCCTGGAGTAATAAATCCAGTTTCGACAAACATAAATAGCGCCCACGCCCTTTAGCTAAGGCAAAGCTAAAATTAAGCCCAGAATTGCGCATTAAATCAGGTAAATCTTTATTTACTATTTGCTCTTGTAAGGCAACAGTAGCCGTTGCTATCACTAAGCGTTTGCCCGCTAGCTTAGCTGCAGGAATAGCAGCGATACTATAAGCTACCGTTTTTCCTGTACCTGTGCCTGCTTCAACGGCAACTACAGCAGGCTCGCCTGTGCGTTGTCCTTCTTCATCAACCTCAATTGAACCTAACACCTTTGCCACTTCAGCAATCATCAAGCGTTGGCCATAACGCGGCTTTAACTCTTTATTCGTTAAAAACTGCGAATAGGCGGTTTGGATAGTGTTTTTCAATTCGCTTGATAACATGCTGTTCCTGCGTAGCAACTAGGCTGTATATAAAATCAGTATTTCAGAATTAAGCTATAATAGCGCAAAATTACAGTTTTGCTTAATGAGATTATGCTATGCCTGCCACAATGTGCCGTTGTAATAGCGAAAAACCTTACGCTCAATGCTGCAAGCCTTACCACTTAGGTGAGCTTGCACCTGATGCAGAAAAATTAATGCGCTCACGTTATTGTGCATTTGCTATAGGCGATATTGCTTATTTAGTACGCACCACCGTACCTAATCAACAGCGACTGCTTGATCAAACCGCTATGTATTTATGGAGCACTCAAAGCCAATGGCTAGGGCTACAGGTTATTGACTACCAAGCCTATACCAATGATCGCAGCCGTGTGGAATTTATAGCCAAATGGCAAGATAAAAATGGAGAACACAGCCATCACGAATGTTCAGAATTTGTTTTACGTGATGGCGCTTGGTATTTTCTCGATTCTACGCTAGGAACTAAATTGGGGCGCAACGATAATTGTATTTGCCAAAGTGGCAAGAAATTTAAAAAATGCTGCGCACTCTATTTACCCTAAAGGACTAGTCTACCAGCTTAATATGGCTGGTATCCGGAATAACAGCTGTTTTACGCATATCCATCTGATTCATATCACTGCCTACAGGTGCTATGCTAATACCATCTAGATTAACCTGTGGCGCTACCGGCTCAGGATCTGCATCTTTTAAGCTAGTGCCTGTTGGAGCAACGTTAAAATTGGGTGCAATTATATGCGCAAAGGCTTTCATATAGCCTTCTACTTCCTCAGCTGCTTTTGCTTCTGGGTTGGTTTGTACAGGTGGTGCTGTGCTGGCTACTGGCGACTCAACAACAGACTGAGCCTCTAATTGCACAATAGCCCCGGCTTTAGCAAAGGCTTGCTGAAATTTTTCACCCGTTGCCAAGTCAACACCTTTCTTTATGGAAATACGCTTGCCTGAAAATAAAACAGCAATGGTTTTGTCATCAACGCGTAATATTTGTTTTAGATTCTGTTGAACCTGGTCAAGCACGGCGCCATTTGTGATTTGCCCTGAAAAAATAATGTCATATTGCGCCATTACCTATCTCCTTACTGATTTACATGCTACAAACTAAGTTATATTTTCTCAGGATGCTTAGCTAAGAAAATAAGTTTTTGTTACATTGCCATATACGAGGGAATTACATAGTGAATCACATGGCAAGAATAAGATATAGCTTTACTTCAATTACACTACTTATGACATTGATGTTCCTCAATGGCTGCTCAACTTGGCTCAGCAGCAATTTTCAGCAGCCTGATATTCAACTGACCAGCATTGAGTTAGTCCAAGCAAAGCTAGTAGAACAAGAGTTTAAGCTACAATTTCGGGTGGATAACCCTAATGATAGCTCTCTTGCGCTAAAAAGCATGAAGTATGATGTCCAGATTAATAACATTCCACTTGCACAAGGTTCGCAAAAAATTTGGCTAACAGTCCCTGCTAAGCAACATAAACATATAGAACTTACAGTTTTCACTAACCTTTGGCGGCATATGAAGTCTATAATCCGCCTTATTGAAAAGCCTAATACCCCTATTGAGTATCAGCTTGATACTGAGTTCAAAACAGGCGGTATGTTTGGCAAAAAAGTTAACGTTTCTCGCACAGGGCAATTCGTACCTGGCAATTTATTACTTGAGTGAAGTTTATGAGCAATAACCATCAACACGGCCCAAACTGTAATCACGAGCATGATCATGAACACCACGTGCATGGACCGCACTGTAATCATGGATCACAAGCCCCTATACGCAACCCACTAAAAAACATTGGGCGCAATGATCCATGCCCTTGCGGTAGTGGTAGCAAATTTAAAAAATGCCATGGCGCTAATTAAGCCATGAGCATCTTTATTATTGTTGGCTTAGGTATAGTTATAGGCTTAGGAATATACACTTTAAGCCTATGGCGTAAAGTTTGGCGCCAGGAAAAAGCCTTGCGAGAAGTTACCCAAGAACGCCAAGATCAACTCACAGAAAGCCTCCTATTGATTGCCAAAGCTTTTATGGAAGGACAAGTACCTTGGATTGAAGGCTGTATTCGCTTGAAAGTACTGTTGGATAATTATGATCACAGCCTAAGCTTACAGCCACAATTTCAGGTACTACACAGCGTCTATGATGCAGTGAAAGATACGCCTAGCCATGATGCATGGCGCGCATTGGATGCTCAGTCTCGCACAAACTACGAGCAGCTTTTTAATGAGCTGGAAACCATGCATAAAGTAACCAGCCAAGATGCGGTACAAGCGCTTGTAACTGCTATTCGACAAAACTATGCTACACGCAAAAATTGAGGCTATCCAAGCATTATTCGCACAGTCTGCTTTTAATGAAAACTCAGCCTTTCAAGTAAAAATAAAGGGCAATAGACTGCTCATTCCCTATCGCTTTGATATCAGACAAAGCACGCCCAAATGCATTCAAAGCGCCCTTCAAACACGTGCAACAAATGGTTTTATACGCCAACAAGGCCTGTTACAACTACTTAGAACGCCCTGCGATTTCAATACCCCCTTCATTATTCAGCTACTGAGTGAATATGTGTTAGACATTCATTTAGCCTGTATTAAATACTGCCAACAGCAGCACCAAGCCTTCACGGGATTTGCTCACGAAAATCCATGCTATTTGGCAAAATCAATACAACGCAGTATCAGCTATTGGAATGCATATTATCGCCAGAGGTATGCTCACTATCACTTATTTCCGGCTTACCAGCTGTTGCGTAATATGCAAGAACAGAGCGAGCTATCACACTGTAACTAAAAACAGAGCCTCCTCTTATATAAGGCGAAGAACAGTACCGAGATAAATATCAAGAGTCTCCACTGGCAAAACAATTCTATCTTCCTTATCGTAAAGCCCCATATTAGATACATTAAATGTAAATATCTCTATAATGAAACCAAAATGGGACACTATATACATAGTTTGACAACACAGGTTTAAAGTCCTAAATTAGTAACATTAATCCATAAAATAAGTTTAAAGATACCAAATAGGCACTTTAAAATGAGCCAAATAACTGCCACTGCATTAGCCGAAGAGATTGGCGAAAGATTAAAGCAAGCGCGCCTCAATCGCGATCTCACTCAATCTCAAGTAGCCACCCTTGCTGGCATAGCTCGAAAAACAGTTCTTAATGCCGAAAAAGGGAAAGTGCAGCTTGAAATTTTGATTGCCATCCTTATGGCACTAGACCTAACAGGACAGCTTGATCTATTTCTTCCCAAACAAGAAATATCTCCCTTGCAACTAGCCAAGCTGCAAGGCAAAAGAAGACAAAGGGCTTCTGGTCAGAACAGTACTAGCAAAGAGGAAACCCCAGAATGGTAATGGATGTCATTAAAATAACCTACCAAGACTATCTGGTTGGCGCTGTTAGTTTTGACTCTGAAAAGGGGCTAGGTTCATTTGAGTATGACTCAAACTTCATAAAAACTGGCATCGAACTCTCGCCCATTAAGATGCCATTATCACGCCAGATTTATAACTTTCCTGAGCTGGATTTTAATACTTTTAAAGGATTGCCTGGATTAATTGCCGATTCCTTACCTGACGACTTTGGCAATGCCGTACTGAATGCTTGGATCGCAGGACAAGGACGCTCACCAAACGAGATTAGCCCCTTACAACGCCTTCAATATACGGGAAAACGAGGCATGGGCGCACTTGAGTATGCACCTGCCACACAATTGCGCAGTTTAAACGCTTCACAGCAGATAGAAATTCAATCCCTTATTTCAATTGCACAGGAAATTTTAGATTCACGCGGTAACTTTACAGTAGAGCTCAATCAAAACGGCCAAGATGATCGAGAAGCAATGATGTCTTTACTCTCTGTTGGCATGAGTGCAGGCGGGGCAAGGCCTAAAGCGGTATTAGCCTTTAACAAAAACTTTACTCAAGTACGCTCTGGCCAAACTCATGCGCCGAGCGGGTTTACCCATTACTTAATGAAATTTGATGGTGTCAGTGAACATAATAAAAACCAAGAAACCTTTGGCGACCCTTTAGGTTATGGCGCTATGGAATATGTTTATCACTTGATGGCGAAGCAATGCGGTATTGATATGATGCCTTGCCACCTGCTTCATGAGGGAAAACGAAGACACTTCATTACACAACGTTTTGATCGAATTGAAAATAACAAAGTACATGTGCAGACCCTTAACGGCCTAGCGCACGTTGATTATAAAAAACCTGGTTCTTTTTCTTACGCAGAGTTATTTGCCATAGCCAGACAGCTGAGGCTTTCTGCCCTTGAAGCAGAACAACTATTCAAGCGCATGGCATTTAATATCATCGCACGCAACCATGATGATCACTCAAAGAACTTTGCCTTCATGCTACAACAAGACAAGTGGACTCTTGCTCCGGCTTATGATTTAGCTTACAGCTACAAACCTGGCAGCCAATGGGTTAATAGCCACTGGATGAGCCTGAATGGTAAAAGAGACAACTTTACACGAAGCGATTTCTACAGCTTAGAAAAACTAAGCCCCATTTTTAAAAAAAGAAAGATTGACGAAATAATAGATGCCACCATTGAACAACTATCAAATTGGCCTCAACTGGCACAGCAATGGGATGTCCCCCAAGCACTAATAGATCAAATCCAAGCAAACTTGCGTTTAGCTATTTAAGTCAACAGAACATGTTGCTAGGTGTCTAGCCAAGCAGCCTGACGAAATAGTACTTAGCACAATACAGTGAAAAACAGACTGCACTAGCAACCTTACTTGTACTTACCTAGCTACACTGTCGGTTTTACAGCAAGCCCCTTAGAGCACACCCATTTTTCGCCTTACGTATTTCTACTGGAACACCATCTACTGGAACACCAATAGATAAGCCCCAAATAAGCCATAGCAATACACGAAACAGGTTAAAGCACTTAACAAAGAAATAAAAAATCCGATGATTGACTAATCAATCATCGGATCTTAGTTATTTATCTTGTTTAGCTTAACAGTTAACGCTTAGCAGCGGAAAATACCGCTTAACTTACCTGCTTAAACCAGACAATTTAGCTTAATCTTCGCGATAACGGCGTAGTTTTAATTGCTTACCTACCACACGTGTATCTTTAAGCTTACCCAGTAAGCGCTCCAAGCCCTCTTCCGGCAGTTCAATCAGGCTGAAACTTTCACGTACTTGTATACGGCCAATAGACTCACGTGCTAAGCCGCCCTCATTAAGAATAGCGCCTAGCAAGTTACGTGCAGCAACACCATCACGCACACCTAAAGCCGTACGACAACGTACACGACCTTCAGTTAAAGGGGCTAAGCGACGCTCACGGCGATCACCTCGTTCACCGCCACGCTCAGCTCTTTCGCCACGGCGTTCTGAACGCTCACGACGCTCACTGCCTTTACCATCATTGCGCTCGCGACGATCACGACGCTCGCGATTCATAACAGGGGCAATGGGGTATTCACGCTCTACTTCTTGACTAGTTAATGCCTGCCCTTCAGTCGCTTTAGCCAGCAATGCAACCGCTAAATCCTCAACTGAGCAGTTCAATTGGCTTTGTAATTGAGCCAATAATTCTTTTTGCTTATCCGTCGCACGCTCGGCTAAAGGTGCTAATTTTTTCTCTAGACGAGCAATACGCGCTGCTAACACTTGCTGAGCATCTGGCAAAGTCGCTTCTGCCACTTTTTGCCCTGTTACACGTTCAATCACTTGCAGCATACGACGTTCGCGAGGAGTTACTAGCAGCAGTGCACGACCATCACGTCCAGCACGACCAGTACGACCAATACGGTGCACATATGATTCAGGATCATATGGCATATCTACGTTTAATACATGCGTAATACGTGGCACATCAAGACCACGAGCGGCTACATCAGTGGCTACGACGATATCGATACGGCCATCTTTTAATGACTCAATAACACGTTCACGCTGATTTTGCGCAATATCGCCATTAAGCGCTGCTACTTTATGACCTTTTGCCTCAAGTGCCGTGGTTAAGTCTAAGGTCGCTTGCTTAGTACGAACGAAGGCAATTAAAGCATCAAAGTCTTCAACTTCTAACAAACGTAAAACTGCATTAGCCTTCTGATCAGCGTGCACCATTAAGTGGGCCTGATCAATACGTGCCACTGTTTGTGTTTTACTCGCAATTTTTACGTGCTTTGGCTCGCGCAAGTGTTTCTCAGCAATACCGCGAATAGACGCTGGCAAGGTTGCTGAGAAAAGTAGTGTTTGACGGTTCGCTGGGATCGCATTAAAGATAACTTCAAGGTCTTCCATAAAACCGAGCTTTAGCATTTCGTCTGCTTCATCTAGCACTAAGTATTCAATGCTCGATAACAAATTAGCATTGCGACTTAAATGGTCAATCAGACGACCTGGTGTTGCTACTATAACTTGCGCACCACGGCGTAAAGCGCCTAACTGCGGCCCCATAGGAGCACCACCGTAGACAGCTACAACATTTACGCTTGGTAATTGACGCGAAAAGGTTTCAAAGGATTCAGCAACCTGTAAGGCTAGCTCACGTGTAGGTGCTAATACTAAAATTTGTGGTTCACGACGTGATGGATCAATACGTGATAGTAATGGCAAACCAAAGGCAGCAGTTTTACCTGTACCTGTTTGCGCTTGACCAATAATGTCATGTCCAGCAAGCACCAATGGAATAGCTTGCTGTTGGATTGGAGATGGCTCTTCAAAGCCAACCTCAGCGATAGCTGCAACTACAGAAGGGTGAAGTCCGAGTTCAGCGAAGCTGATGGTTTCTTGGGTCATGGGGATGCCTCATGTGCAATCGCAAAGACCCATGCTAAGCTGCGCACGCCATGAAAGACCTTCATTTGAGGTCACCCAGGCAGCCTTTAATATGGCGAGTATTTGCGAATATTCAGATAAAAACGTAAGGACAGTCCAATTTTGGACAAGCAGCCGAAACTGAGCGTTTCGTGTTAATGCAGTACCTAACGGGGGCTAATGTTTAGCCGGCGCATATAATACAGGTTTTATCTATAAAAACCTAGACTTTAGCTTAAATTTATGACCACATTTTTTACAAGGTATTTGTTTTTTGCCAATAAGCAAGCATTTCCTTGTTCATTTGTTTATTAATCTTACTCCAGCGCTTAATAGTGTTTTCAATACTATCCGCTAGATTTTTTGCCTCTGGCAATTGCTTTTCTTGAGCCCATAATGCATAGACTACACGAGCATCAAAGGTATCAAGCATTTTTAATTGCTGAGTAAAAAACCTGTCTCGCTCTTCATAGCGTTGCGCCATCCAAAGACCTTGCCCTATCAGTACCAAAATCTTTTCTGGATTAAAATCAGGTGCTTTTTGCCGAATAGTTTCTAGATGTTTAAGTCCGCAATCATAGCGTGCTGACTCAAATGCAGCTTTGGCTGCCGAGAAGCGAATATTCATATCTTCTGCATAAATACCAGTTAAGCATTGTTCATAATGAGCCAATGCTTCCTCTGGCAAATCATTATCCAGCAATAAATCAGCTAACTCTAAACGCCTTTGCGCTGTGGGCGTAAACTCAAAAGCATCTCTTGCTGCCTGCAGATTTTTACCTCTATTAAGCTCAGATACAGCTTTGTTCAGTGCACGATTCACGCCAACCTGCACTTTCGATTGCGGATAATACACAGCAAAAAAGTATACCAAAGAGCCTAAACCAGGAAATACAAAGAGTAAAAATACCCAGTACAGTGGTTGTCGATGACGTATCGCATGGATTGCAAAAAAGATGGCACAGCCAATCATCAATCCTGAAAATCCTACTAATATAGGCATATTCCTACCCCTTTATCATTAATTTTATTCCATTAATGACGCCATATTATTGCATTTCTTCCAATTCAGCCCAGCGCTCGATCAATGTTTCAAGCTCTTCTTGTTTTGCTATTAACTCATCTAATATAGGCTGCGTTTGCTCCACTGACTGAGCATAAAAGGCAACATCAGCTGTCATTGTTTCTAAAGCTGCAATGCGTGTTTCAATAGCCTCTATCTGCTCAGGCATGCTATCTAATTCACGCTGTAGTTTATAACTTAGCTTTTTTTTAGGCTCAGCCGTTGGTTTTTCTATTGCTGCTGTCGCTGCAGCTGTTGGTGCTTTTTTCTGGTTTTTATTATCTAGTGCTTCAGTCATTCCTAACTGCGTGATACTGCCACCTTGGCGCAGCCAGTCATCAAAACCACCTACAAACTCATTAACTTTCCCCGTACCATCAAACACCAAAGTACTGGTTGCTACGTTATCAAGGAAGCTACGGTCATGACTAACAATAAGCACTGTACCTTGGTACTCAGAAAGGACTTCCTCTAGCAGTTCAAGTGTTTCCACATCTAAATCGTTAGTTGGCTCATCAAGTACTAATAGGTTAGCAGGCTTAGTAAAGAGTTTAGCCAATAACAAGCGCGCTCTTTCCCCACCAGATAAAGCTTTTACCGGTGTACGCGCACGCTGAGGGCTAAAAAGAAAATCACCTAAATAACTCAACACATGCTTGTCTTGACCATTAATAGTCAAGGTATCACTGCCTTCAGCTACGTTATCCATGACTGTTTTTTCCGGATCAAGCTGATGGCGTAACTGGTCAAAATAAGCAATTTCTAATTTGGTGCCTACTTCCAACTCGCCTTTAGTTGGAGTTAGTTCACCTAGAAGCAGTTTTAATAGTGTTGTTTTACCACTACCATTGGCGCCAAGCAGACCAACACGATCTCCACGCTGCAAAAGAAAGGAAAAATCCTTAATCAACGTCCGCCCTTGCGGATGCGCAAAACTAATATTTTTTGCAACAAGAACTTGCTTTCCTGATTTCGAGGCCGTTTCTAACTGGATATTTGCAGTGCCTTGACGCTCACGCCGCTCACGACGCTCCATACGCATCGCTTTTAAAGCTCGGACTCGCCCCTCATTACGAGTACGGCGTGCTTTAATACCTTGGCGAATCCATACTTCTTCTTGCGCTAAACGCTTATCAAATAAGGCATTGGCGGTTTCTTCAGCCGCTAATTCTTGCTCTTTATGAACTAAGAAACTGGCGTAGTCCCCTTGCCAGTCAATTAAATGCCCACGGTCCAACTCTAAAATACGGGTTGCTAAGTGCTGCAAGAAGGTTCGATCATGGGTAATAAAAAGCACTGCACCTGTAAAGCTTTTGAGTGCCTCTTCTAGCCATGCGATAGCACCAATATCCAAATGGTTAGTTGGTTCATCCAGTAGAAGCAAATCTGGCTCAGCTACTAAAGCTTGCGCCAATAAAACTCGACGGCGCCAACCACCTGATAACTCACTCAGGGTCTTTTCTGCGGGTAATTGCAAACGACTTAGAGTACTCTCAACCAACTGCTGTAAACGCCAGCCATCTTTACTTTCCAATGCTTGCTGGACGTGCATTAATTCTGTGAGATCTGCATCGGTTTGAATATTTTGGCTAAGCTTGTGATATTTCGCTAATAACTCACCAACACCTTCTAAGCCTTCAGCTACCACATCAAACACGGTGCGATCATCTGCCCGCGGTAGTTCTTGTGGTAACTCACCAATTTTTAAACCAGGCGCACGCCAAATGCTGCCATCATCTGGCAACTGGCTGCCACGCACAACGCTGAGCATGCTGGACTTACCTGTACCATTGCGCCCAATAATGCAAACACGCTCGCCTTTAGCTATTTGCCAGCTAACATGGTCAAGCAATGGCGTCGCACCATAGGCTAATGAAACATCAGTAAGTTTTAGCAAGGTCATGGGGGATCTCCTATTAATTGCTGCGCATTGTACCTAGTCTGTGAAAGATTTCCTGATTTTATTGAAAAGCCGTAGGTTCAACGCTTTTAACTGCGTCCGTAAAAGGATAAGCTGCATTTATTTATTCCTGAGCATTATTTATTACGGGTTTATTATGCGCACGACTTCTTTACTTTCTTTATGTGCAGCTATTTCTTTTAGTATTTCACTGCCTGCTGCCGCGCTGTCATTAGAGCAACAACGTAGCTTATTTACGCAAACAAAAGCTGAGCTAGCCAAAGGCAAAACGAGTCTTTTCCAGCAAAATAAAAATGCTTTAAGTAGCTATCCGCTTTATACCTACTTGGTTTATGACGAACTTTCGTTGCGCCTAAAATCAGCCCCTGATCAAGAAATCGAGCACTATATTAGTAGCAATCAAGACTTACCTCAAATTCGCTGGATGCAAATGCGTTGGTTAAAACAACTGGCTGACAAAAAAGACTGGGCGACCTTTGCTAAGTACTACTCACCAGAACTCAACTTTACAGAGTTAGACTGTTTACAAGGCCAGCAACTGCTTGCTACCAACCAATTTGATTCAGCTTATAGCTTAGCAAATACACTTTGGCTTTCAGGACAGTCTCAACCTAATGCGTGTGACCCTTTATTTAATGCATGGGCAGCTGCTGGCAAGCAAACAGAAGAACACCGTTGGCAGCGTTTTTTACTGGCGATTGATGCCAATAATTACCGTTTAGCGAATTATTTAACCCAAACCATTCCCAGCCATAAAGCTCAAGCCAATAAGTTATTAGCGGTTGCTCAACGCCCTGAGCTCATAGCACAAACTCAAAACTATCCCGGTAAAGATAGCCAAACCGCTCAAGTTGTTGCCTTAGGCTTACGTAAACTAGCTCGAAAAAATGCTGAACAAGCCCTAACTCTGCTCAATCATTATAGCCAGCAACTGGCCTTTACTGAACACGAGCAAATTGCACTGGCCAAAACCATTGGTTTACCTTTAGCTAAGCGTTTTGATATACGTGGCTTAGCTGTGATGCAAAATTTTGACCCTAACTATAAAGACGATACAGTTAGTGAGTGGAAAGCCCGTTTATTATTGCGTACAGGACAATGGAAGGCGGCTAATCAGACCATTCGAGCGTTTCCTAGCTCACTGGCAAACACTAACCGCTGGCAATACTGGCAAGCCCGTTCGTTACAGCTAGCTAACCCTAGTGATAAAGGTATTCAGCAGCATTTCGCTAATGTGGCTAATCAGCGAGACTTTTATGGCTTTCTATCGGCTGACCAAGTCAAACAGCCATACCATTTACTCAATCAACCTAAAACACTCAGCCCTGAAATAACGGACAAGGTCCGCAACCTTCCTGCGGTGGCCCGTGCAAAAGAGTTTATTGCACGCAATGAAATTGCTGAGGCGCGTCGTGAGTGGTACTTCATTAGCCAGCATCTTAGCAATGACGAACTGATTGCCCAAGCCAAATTAGCCTATGAGATGCAATGGTACTTCCCTGCTATCGTCAATATTAGCCGCGCGCAATATTGGGATGACTTGGATATTCGCTTCCCACTTGTTTATCAGCAACAGTTTAGAGATAACGCCAAACAGCGAGGCTTATTAACCAGCTGGGTTATTGCTATTACTCGCCAAGAAAGTGGGTTTATGGCTGATGCTAAATCTCACGCAGGTGCTATGGGTTTAATGCAAGTCATGCCCGCCACTGCACGCGAAACAGCGCGCCGTTATGGCATCACATTAAGTCATCCACAAAAAGCCTTAGAACCTGAGACTAATATTCAAATCGGTACAGCCTATTTAAGTCAGGTTTCAAATATGTTTAAAGGTAACCGTATTCTCGCATCTGCTGCTTATAACGCTGGCCCTGGCCGTGTGCGTCAATGGTTAAAGGATGCCGATCATCTTCCTTATGATGTATGGGTTGAAAGTATTCCTTTTGATGAAACCCGACAGTATGTGCAAAACGTATTAACCTATTCGGTGATTTATAGTGACAAGTTGAAAGTACCTGCACAAATGATTCAACTTCACGAACAAGATTTACGCCAGTAATAAAAAAAGCGGCGCCTATAACAACAATAAGCGCCGCATAAAATCTAACTGCTTTGAGCTTGATCATACAAACATAAGAACTGTGCATTTTCCCCTTTCTAAAATACACCTAAATAAATGTTAATCCTTTTATTGAGTATCACGCCTATAAGAATAGTCACGACCTAGCAAAACCAATGTGTATTTATTAATAATAGTGTTAACAAAGTTTTTAAAGCTTTCATCGCTCACTTGATTATCCTCATACTTGAGGTAAGTTTCTAAATATTCTTTTATCATAAAAATTGCAAGTCGAAACACTGTATCATCTGTATTACCAGTGATCCCAGCATCATCAACCAGCGCTCGTCCTAAAGACTCCTCATTATTCCAAGCACAAGGTAGGAAATGTGCATTTCGCCCATAAAAAACATCTTGAAAAGCCAAGGCCTGTTTTTCAGTTTCGCTTTTGCTATCAGTTTTTCTGCCTTGCAATACCTTGCCTCTCAACTTATTGATTTTATCATATAAATTTTGCACTTCTTAGGTATATCAGTACCCTATGTTATTGCGTTATTTCGGTAGTTTTTCAATTTGCTTATATAAAGCACGCAAGCGCTTGTACATTTTTAAGTAAACGCGGCGATATAATTGATTATAGGTTGTTTGCGCTAATGGATTAGGGTAAAAGACATCACCTACTCGTACCATAGCCTCTACGGCTGCTGTATAACTTGGATAATAGCCCAAAGCTACTGCACAGATGATGGCTGCACCTAAACCAGAGGCTTCAAAGGTATGAGGGCGCTCGGCTGGTAATCCAAAAATATCTGCAGTCAGTTGCATTGCGGCATTACTTTGCGAACCGCCACCTGATACTTTCAAGCATT
The DNA here is from genome assembly GCF_047470865.1 of Pseudomonas sp. F1_0610. Lineage (NCBI taxonomy): Bacteria > Pseudomonadati > Pseudomonadota > Gammaproteobacteria > Pseudomonadales > Pseudomonadaceae > Pseudomonas > Pseudomonas sp. F1_0610. Next base: position 66,709 of record NZ_JAZDRH010000001.1, on the reverse strand, counting down.
TAATCGGGGTTCCACTGCGCTTTTCAATACGCTCTTTTCCTTCACGCAAGCCATAAGCAATACCTTCTAAAATAGCGCGATACATATGCGCGCGAGTATGTACGTCCGTAAAACCAATAATAGCCCCTTTTGCCTCAAGCCCTGGCACACGTAAACCTGGAGACCAGTAAGGCTGTAACATTAAGCCCTCGCTACCCGCTGGCACTTGCTTGACTAAATCATCAAATAACGCTTCTGGTGCAAGTCCTAAACGCTCGGCAAGTTGTAACTCTTGCAATCCAAACTCTTGTTTAAACCAACTTACCATCCAAAAACCACGATAAATCATCACTTCAGTGTTATAGCGCCCTGCAACTGCGGCTGGATACGGCGGAATTAAACGAGTAATTTCTAAATAATCTTCACGCGTTGTATTAATAGTTGCCGTGGTACCATAAGACAAACACGCCACATTTTTTTCTAACGCCCCACTACCTAGCACTTCACAGGCTTTATCAGCAGCTCCTGCAATCACTGGCACCCCCTGAGGAATACCTGTTTGAATAGACGCCTGCTCCGTGATCTCTCCTAGCGGTGTACCTACCTCAAGCAAATCTGGTAATTGCTCTGGGCGCAAAGCAATCGCATGCCACTTCCAGCTACCCTTAGCAGCCCAGCGCTGTTTCTTATAATCAAAAGGCAGATAGGCTACGCAATTAGCGCTGGACTCAACAAATTTACCTGTTAGGCGATAATTAATAAGTCCTGATAGTAAAAGTACTTTATGGGTTTTACGCATGATTTCAGGTTGATTTTGTGCAACCCAATTTACTTCTGATTGTGCACGAAAGTAATTTACCAATGAACTTAAGCCAATAGACTTAAACAATACCCCCCAATAAGAACCTAGGGGTTTACGCACACAAGCTTGGCGTTGATCCATCCATAGAATCATAGGACGCAATGGGTTGCCTTTTTCGTCAACATGCACCAATGAACCACGCTGCGTGGTAACACATACTGCTTTTATAGATTGAGGATCAATCCCTTGTTGCCATAAATGTTGGCAAGCATAAGCCAGCTTTATCCAAAAGTAGTTAGCATCTTGCTCAGCCCAGCCTTTTTTCGGTGAGTGCGGCGCCTCAAAGATCTCTTGACTTTTAGCAATCAAATTGCCCTGCAAGTCAAAAACCAAGGCACGAACACTTTGTGTTCCATTATCTAAAGCTAACAAGTAATCAGAAGTACTCATAGCAATGCTCATCAAGAAGGTAGCACATTATGCAAAGAAGCTTATTTTTTTGCACGCTAAGATTTGAAAACTCTATGAACATGAAACGCTAGCATTAACTGAGTTGCACTAATTTTTTAATCAGTTAAAGCCAACTATATTATTGAGTTTTACTCATTAAACTAAAGGTCGCTTTCAATAACAATTAGCAATGTAATTCTAATTCTTTGGGTAAATTTAACTGCCATTCATATTTATAATCAACAAGGCCTGATTGCTCATTATTTAAATCAGGACCAACACAATTAACTTGAATCATGTTTTTATCAATATCAACCGTTGTAAAATCAAATTTTTTACTTGGCTCTGGAAAGCGCTCTGTAAAATCATGACGATAAGGATTATCGATAGCAAAAATAATTTTAAATGGCGTGTACCTATTGCTACATAGTAGTTATTTTCTTTAATGACAATATCAATATCGTTATAGGCTGAATTTCTTATCATAGTGCCCGAATGCACACTGATTAAACATCTAGCCAATTCAGCAGCACCTGCCACCGTATTACAATCTAAGCGGTACTTAATTACTTTCTTTTTATATGAGTTTACTGAAAAAAATAAATAACCTGCATCATCCAGTTTTAAATTAAAAATTTCAGATAATGTTTCATTGCAGGCATAAGGTGTTTCATCGATATAAATTTTATCTTTCGACATTTTAAAAATGACTGAGCCAAAATTAATGTCTAACCGATTCCAGTCGCTTTCATATTTGAGATAGGTAAGTTCCGTTTTTATTTTTTTAACCATTTTAATTGATTCTTCCTTAACGTATTAAATGGCAATTCCAAGCTAGCATTAGACAACGCCAGCTTGGTTTATTTTGAATAACTTGTTACAGCGTTAATTTACGATCTGAAGCTTTGATAAATTCTTTTTTCAAATCTTCGTAAGTGTGCACAGCTGGGAATTGAGGAAACTCATCAATCACATTTTGTGGCGCGTGGAATAAAATACCAGCGTGGGCTTCTGCCAACATAGTAGTGTCATTATACGAATCCCCTGCAGCAATAATACGGTAATACAGGCTTTTAAGTGCGATGACAGATTGACGCTTAGGGTCCTTCTGGCGCAGCTGATAGCTCACTACGCGATCGGTTTCATCTGTGATTAGCTTATGGCATAACAGCGTTGGGAAGCCTAATTGGCGCATGAGTGGCTGAGAGAACTCATAAAAGGTATCCGACAAAATAATAACTTGAAAACGCTCACGCAACCAATCAACAAATTCAACAGCACCTTCAAGTGGTTTTAGTGTTGCTATAACTTCTTGGATGTCATTCAGCTTTAGGCCATGCTCATCTAAAATGCGTAAGCGTTGTTTCATGAGTACATCGTAATCTGGAATATCACGCGTGGTAGCCCGTAACTCATCAATCCCAGTTTTTTCAGCAAACGCAATCCAGATTTCTGGTACCAGTACCCCTTCAAGGTCGAGACAGGCGATTTCCACAAATGCATCCTCAATAGGTTGAAAAGTATGCACTCTAACGACTTGCAATGCCCCCTGCAATCTTTAAGCACAGCTTTTTATTGATATATAACTAACAGGTATATATTTAACGCACAATCACAGTTAATGTTCTAAATAAAGCTTGCTACCATAGCCCAATAATTTTTATAGCTATGAGCCTAACTATGCCCAGTCTACTTGATATAGCTGCTTTAAATGAAAGCCTTGCACAAAGCTCTGCGAGGCAGATTTTAAAAAAAGCCTTCGAACTCTTTGGTAATGATATCTGCTTATCTTTTAGTGGTGCCGAGGATGTTGTGCTTATAGATATGGCAGTCAAGATAAACCCTAATCTACGCGTATTTACTCTAGATACAGGTCGTTTACACCCTGAAACCTATCGTTTTATTGAGCAAGTACGAACCCATTATCAGTTAAAAATTGAAGTGCTTTCTCCCAATGCAGAAGAACTGGCGCATTTTGTTCATGAGAAAGGTTTATTTAGCTTTTATCAAGACGGTCATAGTCAGTGCTGCAGTATTCGCAAAATAGCTCCTTTAAGACGCAAATTAAGTACAATTAGTGCTTGGATTACAGGACAACGTCGAGATCAAAGCCCTAGCACACGTAATCAGGTTGCCCATGTTGAATTAGATACAAGCTTTTCTACTCCAGAGCATCCTTTATACAAGTTCAACCCACTTGCCCAGATGAGCAGTAGTGAAATTTGGGACTATATTCGTGCTTTAGAGGTGCCCTACAACAGCTTGCATGAGCGAGGTTTTATTAGCATTGGCTGCGAGCCTTGCACTCGTCCCGTATTGCCTAATCAACATGAACGCGAAGGTCGTTGGTGGTGGGAAGAAAGCACCCATAAAGAATGTGGACTACATGCAGGCAATGTTAATTTATCATGACTTTTTCTCAACAGCTTTAGAGACTGGCACAGCCTGAATATACTTGATCATCTAACATGGCTTGGGCAGTATATTGATAATTGCGTCCACTTTTATCTTCACAATCTTGTTTAGTCACATTAAGTACCAAGGCATAGCCCTGCCAGTTTCCGCTGTAACTCACTCCAGAGGCATAGTTTGCACGTGATGTAAGCTCCGTCAAAGAACGTGCATACTTAGTGTTCGAAAAAAATAACTGATTATTTTCAATATCTGCTGTCCATAAGGGAGAATCTCCCTTAGCCTTTAAAAAAACGCTATTTTGTGTAGTTAATGGGTTGTTAGGCACCGTAGTATTTTGCGGTAATGCATTACAGCCTATTAGCAGGATAGAGAAAATAAATAGACTTAGCTTAAAAAAAGATGACATTGGCAAAATACCTTATATAGATAATTTCAATAGACCTTAATTATCTGCTAAAGGTTCCGTCTATTTATGCCAACTTCTCCTAAGTTTTGCTAAGCTTACACGTAATACTTTTATATTTACTAAGGATTTACGGTATAAGCAAGCGTCCCAGTTACGAATAAACTCTAGCAATATTACTTTTTGTTCAACTGTAAGCTGTGGCTCAATACGTTCGAAATAGCTATGTAAGCCTTCTGTTTCATGCCGTGGCAGATTTTTCTTTAATAGGAACTTATCAAGATTATTTTGCAAGCGCTGTAATGGCGTATACTTATGCACCCAAGGTTTAAACATCAACAACATAACCACTAATATAATGATGCTTATACTGCTCACTAAGAACAAGGCAATACTTTGCCAACTCCAGTTACCAAAAAGCGCTGAAAACCAACTTTCTTGCTCATCACTTTGAAAGTTAAGTACTTTTATCTGCCATTGATAATTAAGATTATCCCAGAAACCTCGCAGTTTGTTGACCCAAGCATATTTGCTGTAATTCAATGGAGAAAATGGCGATTCTGCTAAGTAGCCTTCCTGCCCAGACAAAGCCGCTTCTAAGCCTAACTCTATGCGCTCTGGCGCTACTGCGAAAGTAGGATCAATAGTTGTCCAACCTACATCGGCTTGCCAATATTCAACCCATGCATGCGCATCCAATTGCCTTACTTGCACAAAGTTTTTTTCTTGGTTAAATTCACCGCCTTGATAGCCAACAACCATTCGTGCAGGAATACCAGCTGCACGAAACATAAAAACAGCAGCCCCTGCATAATGCGCACAAAAGCCTTGGCGTGAACTAAACATAAACTCATCTACACTGTTCTCGCCTAAGGTCGGTGGAGTCAGCGTATAGTAATAAGGCTGCTGGTTAAAATATGCGAGCATTTTTTCAGCAAATGCATCCGTAGAACCTGCGTTTTCTAATAAGTTACGCGCAAACTCTCTAGACTCTATATTTCCTGTTGCAGGTAACTGCAAGTAGCGCTGTTGTTGCCGCTCCGATAAGTTTCCCTGACGTAAAGCGGCTGGCCAAGACTGTACTTTATAACCGTATAAGCTAGTTACAGGACTTAGACGTTGTAAACTAAAGTCAGATTGCTGCGTAATACCTGGCGCGCTACTAGTTGCTGTATCTAGGGCATAAAGCCAATGCTTATTGTTTGGCTCCATAATCACTTGATAATCAAGCGCTTGACCACGCCTTTGCCATTTCAATTCGCGCCCCGCCATACCCGCATAAGTATTCCCAGCAGACCACGTTTGCCCATCAAAATGACTAAAGGTAAGCGCGCGCCAGTATAAGTCTTTATGCTCTGGTGCCTTTCCTGTAAAGCTCACTCGAAACACAAGGTCAGCTGACTGACTTAATTTAGCCACATCACCTGGTGTCATGCTTTCAGATAAGCCCGTTCTTGCTTGATCGCTAGGTGCTGGCAATGCCCATAGCGGTGATAGTCTGGGAAAAAATAAAAATAGCACTAGCATTAATGGCACTGCTTGCAAAATAAGTGTCCAAGCCATACGCCAAGTTGCCATTGGTTTAATACTATTAGGGGTTTGCTGTAAGCCTATTAAGGTAGCTAGCAAAGCTGAAAATGAAATCAAGCTAAATAGAGCGGGTAATATTCCTGCATCAAACAGATAGTGAGTCAGTAAACAAAAAAAGCCTAAAAAAATCACAACCAAGGCATCTCTATTGGTACGTACCTCTATCAGTTTCAAAGTAAAAGCGCTAATGAGTAAAGCCACCCCCGCATCTACACCAATCAGCGTGCCGCGACTAAAAAAAATAGCTGCAGCACAGGCTAGCATTAAGCTGATTTTCATTAGGCTTTTAGGGTATTTAAGTTTGCTGCGATAAATCTGAATGCGCCATCCTGCACAAAATAGCCATAATAATGTCGCCCAAAAAGGCAAATAGAATGTTAGTGGTACAATAACTAAGGCTTGTGCTACCAGAAGCCAAGTAATACTAGTGCGTGGTAAGGGTTGAGCTGAAAAGCTATTCATATCATTGCCCAAATTTGGCGAGTGCTTGCAGGCACTCAGTTTGATGCAAAAGCCCTTGATCCGGACCTATAGTCTGCTGTGGTAGCTGCAACTCAAAAGTCTGCCCAGCTTGGCTTAGGCGTAGCACATGAAAGCACAAAACACTAAGTCGATATTCTGTATCACCTAGGATATCAGCATAGTTAAGCACCTGTTCTGAACCTTGTTGCATAGTAAAATTATTCACCACGAAACGATCCGTTTTTGACCATACCTTCCAGTTCACCCGCTGCATAGACTCGCCTTTCTGCCAGTCACGCAAACCATCATAATCATCAGCACCAGAGCGTTGATTTACACTGACTTGCAAATCTTTACTACCCTCTGACAGCAGCGCTTTAATATCCGCCTCAATTGGCTTAGGGTAAACTAATGCATACTGGTCAAGATCAACCAAACTCCACGCTTGCCAAATACCCAACGGAAATACTGTTTTTATTTTAATACGCCCCGCTTTCATTACACCTCGGCGAGATTGCAATAATGGTAGGTGCACTAAGGTGGGGGATTGCGCATTAGCGTCAAAACGCTGTAAATTTTCTTCACCTTCATACCAAGAAAGATTAATCGCGTAGTAAGCACGTTTATCACTGATTAACTGAATAGAGAACGAAGCCTGCTCACCTACAAAACTATCTGTTACAGAAACTGCCTGTAGTTTCAGCTGATCAAGATTTCTCCATGTATGCAAGGCCGTTAATAAACAAATGGAAAACAATAAAAAGGTCAACGCATAAGCAAGGCTATTTTGATAGTTGATTGACAATAACAACATCAAAATTAAGACAGTTCCCATGGCATAGCCTGTTATCGTAGGCAATATAAAAATTGTTTTACGATTGAGCTGCACACAGGAACTTGGTGGCAACCGCTTAGCTAGCCAGCGCTTAAACCATGTGCGCATTAGGCAACCGTTGGCGTATTATTTAATAGCCACTGCACTTGCTTGCCACCTGCTTGCAAGTTAGTGCTTACAGGCTCATTTAAGCGATGACTAACAACCGCTGGAAGTACAGCCTGTACATCTTCAGGAATGACATAGGAACGACCTGCCATGTATGCCCAAGCTTTAGCGGCGGCTAATAAACCCAAACTTGCACGAGGCGATAAGCCTTCCACAAACTGAGATTGCGAGCGTGTTGCAGTGACTAGTCGTAAAATATAGTCAATCAAGACTTCACTCGCCTCTATCTGCACCACCTCTTGCTGAGCTTTTTTTAATCCTTCAATCGTTAAGATAGCGGCTTGATTGAGTGTGCGTCTGGCGCCTCCTGCTAGTAGCAATTTTTTTTCTGCTTTTTCTGGAGGATAACCTAATGAAATACGCATTAAAAAACGGTCAAGTTGAGACTCAGGAAGAGGGAAAGTACCACTTTGTGTTGAAGGGTTTTGTGTTGCAATCACAAAAAACGGATCAGGTAATAGATGCGTTTTACCCTCTATGGAAACCTGTCGCTCCTCCATGGCCTCAAGCAAAGCACTCTGACTTTTAGGTGTGGCTCGGTTAACTTCATCAGCCAATACGACTTGAGCAAATATAGGGCCGGGGTGAAATACAAAGGCATTATTTGAGCGGTCAAAAACAGAGGTACCTAATACATCGCCTGGCAATAAATCAGAGGTAAATTGAATACGCTGATAAGACAAGCCTAAGACCTGTGCTAGCACATGGCTTAGCGTTGTTTTCCCCATACCAGGCAAATCTTCTAACAGAAGATGCCCTTTGGCTAACAAACAACAAACAGCCAAATTCACCTGATGCTCTTTACCCAAAATAACCTGATTAATTGTTTTTACACAAGCTAGCAATTGTTGGCGCACACCCTGCTCCTATGAATTAACGTCCAGCACGTGATTCTTGGATATAAAATCGTGCTTTTTTGGCCTTACGAGTACAGCCTTCAAAGGCTTCAAACTGCTGTTGCGTTTTAGCTGCAGTTAGCAACGACAAGGCTTTTGAATAGCTTACAGTGCCCGCAAAACCTTCTGCTTTAGCAATAGACAATTCTTTCCAAGCTGCATCTGTTTGGATACCACAGGCTTCTCTTTTATAACTTTTACCTTGGCAGCCCAACAAACCCATACTAATGATTAGCACAATAAGTAAACGCTGCATTTAAACATCCTCTAATGAGTGTTCTGCTTGAGTGGCTTTATGGGTTTGAGCGCTCCAATCACTTAATAGGTTATAAACCACTGCCAACAAGGTTGGCCCTAAGAATAGCCCCATAAAGCCAAAGGCAATAATGCCGCCGAAAACGCCCATTAGCACCACAACAATTGGCAAGTTACCGCCTCGGCTAATCAAATAAGGCTTTAAGAAGTTATCAACACTGCTGACAACTAATAACCCCCAAAGAGCCATAAATACACCATAACCGACTTCCCCAGTAACAAATAACCATACTGCAACAGGCCCCCAGACTAATGGCGGCCCCATAGGTATAAGGCTTAATACAAATACCATAAATGCCAGTATTAAATCGCCTGGTGCGCCCACAATCTTAAAGCCAACCCAAGCAATCAATGCCTGAGCAATAGCTGTACCTATCACCCCATTAACAACACGTTGCACAGTACCAGCGATTAAGTTCATGTAGTGATCTGCTTTTTCGCTAATCAAGCGCTGTAATAAATTACGGACTAACACGGCCAACTTAGGTCCATCACGATAAAAGAAGAATACTAAAAATAGGCTTAATGCCATTTCTAACAGGCCGCGAGCAATAGTGGCACTACGCCCTAGCAACCAGTTGCCCAGTTGACCTAAATAGGGTTTAACACTTGCCAACCAAGCCGCACCTTGTTGATCAACATTATTCCAAACTTCAACTAAGCGCTCACCTAACATAGGTACCTTACCTAGCCATGAAGGCGCCTCTGGTAGACCTTCAACCTGAAAATCGCGAACCATAACTAAACCATCGCGAATATTATCCGCAATATTAAAACCTAAATAAATTAAGGGTATTGCTACTAATAAGGTCCAAGCGCCTGTTAGAAAAAAAGCGGCCGCAGTGACATTGCCTCGCATTAGTCGTGTTGTAACGCGCATTAATGGCCATGTAGCAAAGGCTAAAACAGCTGCCCAAAATAAAGCAGACACAAAAGGTTTTAGCACCCAAATACAGGCGATTAATAAAATAATTAAGATTATTTGTGTGACTAAACGATCATTATTGATTCGTGACATTCATTCTGCCCAGTTAACGCATTAAACGAATAGATAAACCCTTTTCACCCTCTGACGCTGCCAGCTCAATTCGAGCACTCGCTATACCTTGCGCTAGCATTTGATCACGCCACAAATCAGCTGTATCGCCTTGCAAAGCTACACGCAGTGTTGAATTCTGTCTTAACATTTGTACAAATAATGCTACCCAGCGCTCATCTGGTTCTTTGTCAAGACTAAGAAAGTGAAGTACACCATCTTCTTTTAATTGTTTAAGTAAGGTAGAAGGCTCTGGATTTAGCTCAGCTTGCACTTCATCCATTTGCACCTGATTCAAATAAACATAGGCTCTTCCATTACCACGAGTCACAGTATAGACAGCAGACAAGCTTTGAGTATTAGCCTCGCTATTGATAGCTGTTAATAGTGCATAAGCTTGCTGATCATCAGGCCCGTATAACTCCGCTTGATTAAAAATTTGGTTTGCCCATAGATTGCTAGGGCCACACTCACGCCCAGTGCACCAATACAAAACATGCATTCCTTGCATTTGAAGTGCTGTTCTTACTTCATTAAATACATCTATCGCATTATAAGCTGAAGCTAGGTGCCACATTTTTTCAGTTTGAATACCGCCAGTATGTACGCTATTTCTCATACTGGCCTTACCCGCTACCCGATGAACAGCACTAGACGGATAGGTGAAGGTTGGTACTGTTTTCGTTTGTTCAAAAACTAACTGCGATTGGCGAAGCGCCAAAGGTTTTGGCTCAAGTGTTACAGCCTGCGTTGCTGAGGTAAATATCAGTAAAAACCCAATAAGACAAGAAGCACCTAAGTTTCGCATTAAAACCAACTCTCATAAGATAATAGGATTGATAGCTCTGTTAATCTCAAACTAGCAGGCGTCTTTAAAAAAAATTAAAGACACATCAAAACATGGCTGTATTAACGTTGAATTACTCTGTTTGATTTAAAAAATCATTAAAGCACTCAGCCACAGCTTGCGCACCTTGCTCATCATCTAAATGTAAATGATGCCCGCCTGGTAAAGTGTGTAGCTCAAATGGCAGCTTATCTAGAAATGGTTGTGCTGCTCGCTCACTTAACAAAATGCCTTGCTCAGCTAACACCAAGCTCACTGGGCATTTAACCGCCATAACGAAAGCCACTGCATGCGCTTTAGTAAACCTTAAGGGTGAAGGGAGTGTTAAGCGTGGATCAGTATTCCATGTATAACCACCTTTGATAGGACTCAAGCCGCGCTCAGCTAGCAACTCAGCGGCTTCACGAGACACCTTAATCAAGCCTTGCATACGTGCTCTAATACCATGTTCCAAGGTTGGATAAACAGGCTTTTGCTTATGCACTAATGCTAATTGAGCTTGCAAAGCTTCCTTAAGCTTTTCTGGTGCTTCATGTGCTTCACCCGTATAGGGTACTAACCCATCAATTAAAGCTACTCGGCTAATACGGTCCGGCATAGCGCCAGCTAATAATACTGAAACAATACCACCTAAAGAATGCCCTAATAATGAAAACTTCCCCCAACCTAAGTAATTCGCTGCAAGAAAGGCATCCATGGCATAATCCCATAGCTGATAACCTGAATCTAAGCTGCGATGAGCTGAGTAGCCATGTCCAGCCATGTCCAAGGCAACAATTTTCAAGCCTTTAAGTTTAGGCGCTAACCGTGCAAAACTCATGGCATTATCTAACCAACCATGCAGAGCTAAAACAGGTTTTCCGCCCTCTTCGCCATACACTTGGGCTGCCAATTCTGTATGAGGTAGTTGAATACGAATATCTTGAATCTTCAAATGGCTACTCTCTTAATACTCAATTTGGATGATAACTGTGCTTTAGGCTCATTAACCCTGCTGCAATAAAGTCACCCTCTAACTCTAATAATGTGCCCGTACGGAAAGCAACTGGCGGCTGCCCAGTTAGCAGCCCTGCTAGCTGCCCAACAAAAAATTGATGGGTCACTAATAAAATATTTTGATAATCACTTAATTGATCTAAGTACTTTAACGCAGCTCTTGGATTATCATCTGGCGTAGCCCAACTAGCCTGCTCAATTTTTACAGGCCTAGCTAAGATTTTTAGTACTTGATCTGTGCTTTGTTCCGCCCGTACAAAAGGGCTACTAAGAATGATATCTAATGGCTGATCGCACAAATGCACCGCACTTTGCGCAATCTCTTGCTTCCCTTGCTCAGTTAAGGCTCTTTCACTGTCATGCGCTGCATAGGCATAGGCCTGCCCGTGCCGTAGTAACCATAGTTTCATGGTTGACTATCCGATGATGAAGCCTGGGCATCATCCTGCTCTAAGTGCGATTGTGGCCAGTCGGCTACAGGCCAAGGTTTTTCTTCCGTACTAAAGCTCGAAAAGCGTCCAATAGCAGATAAGTATTGACTCAAACTATCACCAAATGACATCAAACTACTGCTGGGATAGCCTAAAATAATTCGATAAATCACTTGTAAAATAACAATAACCGCTAATATTGGTGCAGCCAAATGCCAAATACCAAAAAAAATCAGCATCCATAAAATGCGTAACACAAGCATTTCACCATTACCGCTTTGCTTGGAATTATTCACTTACACCTCGACTTAAAAACTATCTATTGAAATAAAATCAACATCAGTTTTTGGCTCGCCCCCCATTAAAGAGCCTACGACTTCTTTTATTGTTTTGTTCTCGTACACGATGGCATATAGCGCTTGTACCAGTGGCATATAGACTTCTAACTCATCAGCTTTAGCTTTTAGCACTTTAACTGTATTAACGCCTTCGGCCACTTCGCCAAGCTCTTCAATCGCACTTTCTAAACTACATCCTTGCCCCAAAGCATAACCTACTCGAAAATTTCGACTTTGTGGCGAGGTACAGGTCGCAATTAAGTCACCAATACCTGCTAAACCTAAAAAAGTCATAGGGTTAGCTCCCAGGCGCACAGCAAAACGTGTCATTTCAGCTAGCGCACGCGTTATTAATGTACTTTTCGTATTCTCTCCCATTTTCATGGCGCTTGCGATTCCAGCAATAATCGCATATACATTTTTGAGGGCACCGCCTAACTCTACACCAAAACTATCGGAGCTAGCATACACTCTAAACGTTTTGCCATGTAAAACCTGTTGCACTTCGCGGCACAGATCAGCATGTTTACTGGCAATAACAGTTGCGGTTAAAGCATGCTCAGCAACTTCCCGAGCCAAATTAGGACCTGACAAAACACCGACTTGGGCTTGAGGGGCTATTTCTTGCAAAATTTGACTCATTAACTTAAAACTTTGTGCTTCAATTCCCTTTGTTGTACTAATCAAGCGTTTAGTATTAAGTAGTTCAGCATAAGGCATTAATGCTGTGCGTAATGCAACAGAAGGAAGTGCTACAAACACAAGTTCACTCGCCGTCAAGGCAAGTAACATGTCAGTGGTAGGCTGGATATTTTTATCTAATGGAATGCCTTTCAAATAACGGGGGTTAAATCCCGTTTCACGAATAGCTTTGACTTGTTCTTCATCGCGCATCCATTGATATACAAGACTGCCATTAGCTGCCAATAAGTTGGCAATCGCAGTACCAAAGCTACCGCCTCCAAGTACTGCAACAGGTTTATTGTTCATCGAAAAAACTCTCAAGCCTTAAACGGCGATAATTGCATTATACGAAACAAGTTGTCGATAACCAGTGATAATTATTTACAGCTTAGATAAAATTATTTTTTTGTAAGTAAATATTAGGTAATAGTGTGCGCATTCTTTTACTGATAACTCTTATTTGGTATCAATTAGCCAACCTTTCAATGGCTTTAGCTACAGGTGTTTTTTGGGATGCCGAGGTTAATCCCACTAAAGTGCTGACAGCAACACGCTTACAGCAGTCACCTACTGAGGTGCCTGGCAGTTTAACGGTGCTAGATCGAGAATTAATTAAAGCCTCTAGTGCCCGTACTATTCCAGAAATGTTGCGTTTAGTGCCCGGCATGCAAGTCATTACTCAGAATGGACATACACCAAGTGTTAACTACCATGGTGGCGATCCCGAGCACTCTCGTCGCATGCAAATTTTAATTGATGGGCAATCTGTCTTAACAGCGGCTATTACCACAGTGCACTGGAATGACTTACCTATTGCCATTGATGATATAGAACGTATTGAGATATTTCGCAGCCCAAACACCGTAAGCTATGGGGCCAACTCTTTATTTGGCGTTATTAACATTATCACCCGTCCAACCCAATACACTCACAATAGCCGAATTAAAGTTAACCAAGGCGCGGACGGCATTAATGATTGGTATTTAAATACAGGTCATAGCTGGAATACAGGTGGTTCGTGGCTGTCAATTGCTAGAAAATCAGATAATGGCTTTACACAAAACACCAACAAACCACTACAACGCTCATTTAATAGTGGCAATGAGCATACCAATATTCGCTGGCAAGGCAGCCAAAACTTAGCCCACCAGCAAAAAATCAGTTGGTTCTTAGCAGGTAGCAAAGGCACAAACTATGCTCCATCTAACACCGCATCTTCATTTTTCTATGATATTTTTGGGGAGTTCCCGCAGTGGAAGCGTGAGTTACCCAATATGGATGCTAATGCCAACTTAAAAAATACCAGCTATAACGCAGGTGCGCACTGGTCTTGGGATTTATCAGAGCAGCATCTTATTGAGGCTAAAGTAGGGCTTTCTTACTTTCAAAGCAAACAAAATTGGAATAGCTGTGAACTAGCGTTGTTATACATTGACTATGACCAATGGCCCTTAGATCCAGCCGGCAATGTCATTATTCACCCAGAAAACTATGTATGTGGCAATATTCAGCAAAACTTGACAGAAAAACGTTTTGATATAGAGCTACAAGATACTTTTAACATCACGCCAGAATTACGCACTATTCAAGGGATACGTTTTCGCAAAGATTTTGCTTACTCTGATGATTATTTTAATCACTCTGCCAACCGTTATATCAGTAGCTTATTTTGGCAAGGCGAATGGCAAGCCACAAACCACTGGCTATTACAATCAGGACTGATGTTTGAACATGATAGCATTGTTGGCGAGTCTTACACTCCCCGTCTAGCTGCTAACTATTTATTCTCACCAGCGCACAGCCTAAGATTAGTTTATAGCGAAGCGACGCGCTCTCCTGACCTGTTTGACCTTAAAGGGAATCGCCAATACCGCATGCGCTTTAGTCATATTTCAGGCTTTACTCCACCCAGCTCAAACAAATACATTTTTAATTTTACAGGCAACCCTAAACTAGACCAAGAACGTATGCGCTCAATTGAGCTTGGCTATCATGGCATTTTTGAAGAACCTAGCCTCACTCTAGATATAAAGCTATTTCACGATAAAATTAATAATATTATTAGTCGTGCACCTAATATTCAAACCTTTGAAACCATTAATAATTATTCATTAAAACTCTATGGTTTTGAAATGGAGGCCGATTGGCAAATCAATGCAGATAACCGTTTCAGAAGCACCTATACTCAGCTAGAAGATAAAGGTGACTACAAACGCCATCACCACGCAATGGTAGCCACACATAAATCAAGCAAACATACAGCCAGCCTAGCTTGGTTAAAGCAATGGCCAAGTGATTGGCATACTAGCCTGATGTATTTTTACTACTCTGGCAATAAAACACTAAGCCAAAATAGACAACTACAAGCGCGCATTAGCAAATCCATGTTTCTTAAAGAGAAAGACATTACAATAGCTTTTAACTGGAGGCATGTTTTTGATCAACCCGATACCCACCAGTTAGCTGGCACCCCGTATAGCATGCGTTATAAGTCAAATTCTCAGTTTTACTTTTCAGTAGAGGCTGAATTTTAGCTTATGTGGATTTTGCGCTTACTTTGCATAGTCATACTACTGACAATGCCTACTATTGCCAGTGCAATGCCTTCTGTTATTGTAAGCGCCAATAGAAACGATGCTGCCATTAAGCTGTTTGTGCAAAGCTTAGATGCACGCCTACCAAACTACTCCGTTAGTTTTGTAGCAAGCAACGAGCTATACCAAACTACAGTTACCCCCAATAATATCTATATTTTAGTTGGTGAAAATCCCCTACGCTGGCATATGCAATTAAACAACCCACCACCGAGTATTGTACTTAAAATATCTCAAGTACAAGGGCAGCATATCTTAGGCGAACACAGAACCCATAACCAGTTACTCCTATGGAATGATCCACCAGCCAAATTACAGCTAAAGCTATTAACACTACTGAGCAAGCGCTTTAAACGTGTTGGTATCCCTTACACTGAACAAAGCGCCTTTCTAATCCCTGAAATTGAACAGGCAGCTGAAAAACTAGGCTTAAAAGTAACCACACGTCAACTATCAGCTTATGACAATATATCGGATTTACGCTACCTACTGCAGCGCAGTGATATTTTACTAGGTATAGATGACATTACACTCTACAATCCATATAGCATTAAAAGCATTTTGCTGACGAGTTATGCTGACCGCATACCTTTATTGGGTCCAAGTTTTCCTTATGTTGATGCTGGTGCATTAGCTACCGTTTACGCTGATCAAGATAACTGGATTGAATCTATTGCTTATTGGCTTAACCAGCCCGTGGATCAATGGCCTAGTGAAAGCTATGCCAGTCGTTTTAGAGTAAAAACTAACTCACAGGTAGCGCATTCGCTTAGCTTAACCCTGCCCTCAGATAGCGAACTTGCTAAGCTTTTATTATTAAAGGAAAATACATATGAATAAATGGCTTGCTGGTAGTATAAGTCGCCATACATTCTTTGTAAGCCTTGTTCCAGCTTTATTAGTAGCCTTATTACTGACAAGCTACTTTAGCATTAGTCGCATTAAAGAATTACATAGTGAAATAGAGCGCACAGGTATAGCCTTGGCTGAACAATTTGCAGCCTCCGCAGAATATAGCATTATATCTGGCAATCAAGAGTCTTTAAAAAGCCTATTAGACTCGGTATACAACACACCTAATGTCGTTTGCGTAAAAGTATTTAATCGTGAACAACAACTGGTTGAGCATATTGATACGCAAACTGAGTTTAAAGATGCGGTATTTACTGCGGAGATTTTGCATCACCCTCTTTCATTAAAGGATAGTTTTTTACCTACAGAGACATCCACGCTAGCCCCAGAATACTTAGGCTATGTATCCATTGCTATGACAAAGCAACATATACGGGCCCAGCAAATACATATTATTTTGCGCGCTATTTTCCTAACTGCTTTTGCTTTAATTATTACAGGAATTATTGCATTTAAACTCGCTAAAGGCCTAGCCACCCCTATTACCCAACTTAGCGTAGCAATTAAAGATATTCAAAAGAGCCAGCCTAATCCAGTAACACTCCCAGAATATGGTGGTGAAATTGGCGAGCTAGCGCAGCATATTGAACACTTATCCAAAGTACTTGAACATTCCAAACAACAACAACGTCAAAGCATTCAAAAACTTTCTAATGCCTACCAGGAAGCCGAGCAAGCCAATAAAGCAAAATCTGATTTTTTAGCCATGATGAGCCATGAACTACGCACACCTATGAATGGCGTGCTTGGCATGTTGCAATTACTTGAATCAACCCATCAAGATAGTGAACAGAAAAACTACACCATGATGGCTATCACTTCATGTCAACAGTTCGTCCAAGTCATCAATGATATTTTAGATTACACACGCTTTGAACATAGCCCCATGCACATTGAGCGCGTACCTTTCTCACCAGCCAAACTAGTCAACGAGCTGATTGAGATGTTTACAACCTCTGCACAGCAAAAAGGCCTTAGCTTAATTAGTCAAACGCAACCAGGTTTAGCGCAGCTCACCATGAAAAGCGACCCTGTTCGCTTAAAACAAATACTGACCAACCTCATTGGCAATGCTATCAAGTTCACCGATTCGGGCACTGTAATATTAGAAACCTCTTGGGTCTATAAAAACGCACAATCGTTGGAGCTTGTGTTTAAAGTAACAGATACTGGAATAGGTATAGCGCGTGAGCATCAAGCCGATATTTTCAGCCCATTTAATCAAGCGGATATTACTATTACTCGTCGTTATGGTGGAACTGGGCTTGGTTTAACTATTGCACGTAACCTTGCTGAACAAATGAATGGCTCTCTGATATTACAGAGTACCTTAGGCCAAGGTAGCTGCTTTACTTTCCGTGTCCCTGTAACCTTACTACAAAGCACTGCTTATACGGATTAACGCTATTTTAGACTAAAGAGTTGTGACTTTCTAAAGCAGGCCGTTGTCTGTGCTTAGGTAGATAAGTAAAACTTTGTTTTTAAGGACAAATCTTCCCACTAAAAATGTGACTCTTAAGTCTAAGTGAGAAGTCTTAACAAGTACTTATTTATAAAGTGGGTGCCCTGTATCCCACTCTTTTTCATTATTTGTCAGATTCAGGCACTTGAGGAAACAGCATGACCCAACAAAACGCCTACACCTACGAAGATTTACTACGCTGTTCACGTGGTGAACTTTTCGGTCCAGGTAACGCGCAATTGCCTGCGCCTAATATGCTCATGATTGATCGTATTACGCACATTTGTGATACCGGTGGTAAGTATGGTAAAGGTGAAATCGTTGCGGAACTTGATATTAATCCAGACCTATGGTTTTTCGGCTGCCACTTTATTGGCGACCCTGTAATGCCTGGTTGTTTAGGCTTAGACGCCATGTGGCAACTCGTGGGTTTTTATTTAGGCTGGAAAGGTAATCCTGGCCGCGGACGCGCTTTAGGTTCTGGCGAAGTCAAATTTTTTGGTCAAGTGACGCCTGAAGCAAAAAAAGTAACATATAACATTCATATTAAACGCACCATCACTCGCTCCCTGATCCTAGCCATAGCAGACGGATCTATTAGCGTTGATGGGCGTGAAATCTATAGTGCAGAAGGCTTACGTGTTGGCCTCTTCACTTCGACAGATAGCTTCTAAGGATAAAAACTTATGCGTCGTGCCGTTATTACTGGCTTAGGTATAGTTTCTTGCCTAGGTACTGATAAAGCTACCGTTGCTAACAGCCTTCGTGAAGGACGTAGTGGTATTCGTTTCAACCAAGAATATGTTGATCAAGGGTTACGCAGCCATGTTAGTGGTTCAGTAGATCTTGATTTAGAAAGCCTAATTGATCGCAAAGTACTACGCTTTATGGGCGATGCTGCTGCTTTTTCATATCTCTCCATGCAGCAGGCGATTGCCGATAGTGGGTTAACTGAGGATCAAATATCTAACCCTCGCACAGGCTTAATTGCGGGCTCAGGTGGCGCTTCTACTTTTAACCAAATGGAAGCCATTGATACTTTGCGCGAAAAAGGCGTAAAACGTGTTGGTCCATACCGTGTTACACGCACCATGGGCAATACAGTATCAGCTTGCTTGGCTACTCCTTTTAAAATCAAAGGTTTGAACTACTCAATCTCTTCTGCTTGTGCAACTTCTGTGCACTGTATTGGGCATGCGGTTGAGCAAATTCAAATGGGCAAGCAAGACATTGTCTTTGCTGGCGGTGGCGAAGAAGAGCATTGGTCACAATCGTGCCTATTTGATGCCATGGGCGCTCTATCTACCAAATACAACGACACTCCTAACAAGGCCTCACGTGCTTATGATAGCGAACGTGATGGTTTTGTTATTGCCGGTGGTGCCGGTATGGTCGTTGTGGAAGAGTTAGAACATGCCCTTGCGCGTGGCGCAAAAATCTACGCTGAAATTGTTGGCTATGGTGCAAGCTCCGATGGCTACGACATGGTTGCGCCAAGTGGTGAAGGTGCAATTCGCTGTATGCAGCAAGCATTAGCAACAGTAGATAGCCCTATTGATTACCTCAATACACATGGCACTTCAACGCCTGTAGGCGATGTTGCTGAGATAGGTGCTGTAAAGCAAGTATTTACATCTGAAAATATGCCAAAAATCAGCTCAACTAAAAGCTTATCTGGTCACTCATTAGGTGCTGCTGGCGTGCATGAGATTATTTACTGTCTACTTATGATGGAAAATAACTTCATTGCAGCTTCAGCCAATATTGACAAACTAGATGCAGAGGTTGAAGGCTTACCTATTGTGTTGAAAACTGAAGAAAACGCCCAGCTCAATACCGTTATGAGCAACAGCTTCGGCTTTGGTGGCACTAACGCCACTATAGTCCTAAAACGCTGGGACGCTTAAGTTTGGCGTACACCAAAGTCAGCTTTACAGCTGTTACTTAAGAGACAAAAAGGTGCAATTCTTCATGGAAATGCACCTTTTTTATCCTTTTTATATACTATTAAACTATCATGTTCAAAGTAATATGCGTTAATTAATCACTAGCGCTATACTTCTCCAGTCTCAAGAAGCCTTTTTGAACAGACAGAAACCATACTACAAGAATGCTAAATACTAAAAACAAAACTAATATTTTTTCATATCAAGCATTAGCGACTTAATTTCATATTAATATATTTTCTTAGCCCAAATAAACTTAGTACCAACACATTAATATTATTTACGCATACAGAGCCCCAACAGGCTACTACTCTGCCGATTTTCGACTCATCCGTCATTCCGTTAAGGATGCAAAAAGTAGCGCATCGCCCAAAAACTGCAATCTTGAGCGTCCAACCTAAACCCAAAGTTACGGCGAAAAAATACAAATGAAGCCGCCTCACCAACAGCTGTGGTCATAAAGACAAACTTAAAAATGACCCAACTAATTTTTAACAGGATTCGCAAAGTGACTAAGCACTATAACCAGTGGTGTTCGATTGATATTTTAATAATAAAACGCCTAATGTGAGACATCAGGCGTTTAGCTAAATTACCATTAGCATTTACAAATGAACAGCACCAGCAAAAATGCCATTTTAAAACTATGCGGAACCAAATAACTCGCCATTTAGACTTTCACTAAATAACGCCCTTTATGCGTTCCTTTTAGTATTTTCTCAATTGCTTCTGGTACATCAGTTAGATTAATTTCTTGTGACAATTTTTCTAAATTATTTAAATGCCAAGTTGTTGCCAATTTACTCCACATTTCTTGTTTAACTTCCAAAGGTAACTCAACAGAATCCACACCTAGCAAATTAACACCGCGCAAAATAAACGGAAAAACATTTGCATTAAATTCAACACCCGCCGTTAAGCCACAGCAAGCCGCACTAGCACCGTACTTCAGCGCTTTTACACAATTAAAAAGCAAGTCACCACCAACAGTATCAATAATACCTGCCCACTTAGGTGCCAGCATGGGACGCTCTTGCTTTTCTAATAATGCCTCACGGGAAATAACCTCTGCTGCCCCCAAACTCATTAGGTAATCATACTCTTGTGCTTTACCTGTTGCTGCAACTACTTGATAACCTAGCTTAGCCAATAGTGCCACCGCAATAGAACCAACACCACCAGTAGCACCTGTCACTAATACAGCGCCGTCTTCTGGATTAAGCCCTGCATGCTCTAACTTATTCACGCATAAAGCAGCAGTTAACCCTGCCGTACCTAAGAGCATAGATTCACGTAAACTTAAAGCCGTAGGACGTCGCACCACCCATGTCTCAGGTACTCGAATATACTCAGCTAGCCCACCACTGGTATTCATACCCAGATCATAGCCTGTGACAATAACTTCATCGCCTTGTTTAAATTGATTGCTAGCGCTATGGGCTACTACGCCAGCCGCATCAATCCCAGGCGTATGGGGATATTGCTTAGTAACGCCTTTATTACCTGAAGCAGATAAAGCATCTTTAAAATTTAAGCACGAATAGGCTACTCGAATTAGCACATCGCCCTCTGGCAACTCATTCAAGCTACGCTCAACCACATCCAAGCTATATTCTTTGTTGTTTTGTTTAACCAAGATAGCTTTAAAATTACTCATCAGTCCTGCTCACTTAATGATTAAATGGTTGCTGCAAACGCTCCCAAATACGGGACCAAACACGATCCACTGTATTCGCTGCGGCCAAGCCAAAACGCTGTTGAACACTTTTCTTTTGTACAAACTCAATCATGTAAACATCGGCACTTTTAGCGCGTTCAACAAGATATTCATCGCTGGTTTTAATTTCATCAACGAGTTGCTTAGCCAGCGCATCTGTACCAAACCAAATTTCTCCAGTGGCAATTTCTTCAATGGCTAATTGCGGGCGATATTGGCTAACGAACTGCTTAAATAGCTGATGAGTACTGGTTAAGTCCTCTAAAAACTTCTCACGCCCTTCTTCAGTATTTTCGCCCAGCATAGTTAAGGTGCGTTTATATTTTCCAGCCGTTAAAATCTCAACATCAATATCATTCTTTTTTAAAAGTCGATGCACATTGGGCACTTGGGCAACCACACCAATAGAACCTAGCACAGCAAAAGGCGCACTTAAAATACGCTGGCCAATACAAGCCATCATATAACCACCACTGGCGGCGACTTTATCAACGCAAACTGTTAATGGAATATTAGCTTGACGAATACGTGCTAACTGCGATGAAGCCAAGCCATAGCTATGAACCATGCCACCACCGCTTTCTAAGTTCACCACAACTTCGTCTTGCTCAGTGGCCATAGTCAATACAGCGGTGATTTCTTGACGTAAACTTTCAGTGGCTGAAGCTTTAATATCACCCACAAAGTTAAGCACAAAAACCCTAGGCTTGCTTTCCTCAGTATCTTGTTTGGCTTGCTCTTTAGCCTTTGCTTTATCTGCTTTGGCCTGTTCTTTACGCTGTCTTTTTAGCTCTGCTTTACTGAGCAACTCATCTTCTAAGGTTTCTTTAAGTTCAGCTAAGTTTTCATTGACATTAGTAATCTGTAAATGTCCTTTGCTTTTCCCCTTGCCCTTACTTTTAGCACTAAAAATCATCGCTAAGACCAAAGCTATTACCACTAACACAGTGATCGCACGTAACAAAAATGCCGCATAATCTAAGATAAAATCCACAGTCAACCTCGTTATCTAAAACTTTTTGCTAAGGGTAAAGTGCTAGCAAGATTATAGCTAGCTGCTATTCTGATATTAAATTCAAACAAACGTATGATTTAGCATTGACACATAAAGGCTTGATCCCTAATCTGCACAAGGCAGCATACATGAGAACGATAAATGGCTAGCATTTACTTAATACGCCACGGGCAAGCATCCTTTGCTAGTGATAACTATGATCAGCTATCCCCCCTTGGGATTGAGCAATCAAGTTACTTAGGCAAGTTTTTTAGCCAGCGTAATATTCACTTTGATCGTGTTTATTCCGGTTCCCTTGTGCGCCAACAAGATACAGCTAAACATATGCTAAAACATTGCGCTAGTCAGCCTAATATTATTGTGAACTCTGCCTTTAATGAAATTCAAGCTGAAGAAATTGTACGTCATCAAATCCCTAAGCTGGTTGAAAAACAACCTGAACTACTCGAAAAATTTATTCACATAAAAGAATATGCCGAACAACTAAAACCTTATTTTGACCAAATGCTCCATGAATGGGCGGTACAACAATTAGATATTCAAGGTGTAGTGCCTTGGTCGCAGGTCAGCTCCCGCGTGCAAAAAGCATTTGATCAAATAACTCATACGATAAAGCCACAAGAAACCATTGCAATTGTTACCTCCTGTGGCCCTATTACTGCCTTGCTTCAACATTTAGCTTTAATTCCATTAGCTAAATCTTTTGAAATGGCATGGCATATCGTTAACACATCTGTCAGTGAAGTACAGATTAAACAACAGGCTTTGCTTGTTAACTTCAATAACGCGACACATTTAGAACTACTTAATAAACCTGAGCTAATCACCTATAGGTAGCTCATTCACGGCCTTGCCGAATAAAAACAGAAGGATATTATCATGACTGATGCTGCTCAATTCATTGATACCATGACATCAAAATTCAATGCTAGCGCTGCTGCTGGGCTTGATCTCATTTTTCAATTCAATATTGAAGATGCTGAAAACTACTACCTTGTGGTAAAAGATGGCACCTGTGATGTAAAACAAGGTGATTCTGATGAAGCTAACGTAACACTGATTATGGATAGCGAAACACTACAAGGTGTAGCCAGTGGCGAAACTGATGGCATGCAAGCTTTTATGGCGGGCAAACTACGCGCAGAAGGCGACATGATGCTAGCGATGAAACTCAGCGAATTATTCCCAGTTTAATTGCGATAAACAAAAGCCGGAGATCTACTCCGGCTTTTTTATTAAATCCACAACTAGCTATTATCCGCTTTACCTATTGCCTGTAAAACATAATTTGGTAAAGCAAAAGCAGCGCTATGAATATCAGCATTATAGTAACGCGTGACTATGCCACTTCCTGCAAAACGCTCGCGTAAAAGCGCTAAGCTTTGATGACGCAAAACTTTATCTTTGGCTGCCCATGCAAAGGTCATAGCACCGCCAATATAAGTAGGCACAGCTGCGGTATAAAAATGCCAATCATTAAATAGCACACTGACTCGCTTAGCTGTGGTTTTAACCTCATCTAACTGCATAAAAGGGGTGCCATTTTGCGCTACCAAAATACCTTTTTCCGTTAAGCAGCGATGACAAGCTTGGTAAAAATCTTCTGAAAAGAGTACTTCTGCTGGCCCTTGCGGATCTGGGCAATCACTGATAATAATGTCAAATTGCTCTGTGCAGTGACGCAAGAAGTTCATGCCATCATCAATTACTAGCTGCAAGCGAGGATCGTTGTACGCACCATTGGAGTGATTTGGCAAATACGCTTTGCACATTTCTACCACGGCATTGTCAATCTCAACCATAGTAATCTGATCAACGCTAGAATGACGGCAAACTTCGCGCAACATGCCACCATCACCACCACCAATAATAAGTATTTTACGTGCTAAACCATGGGCTAAAATAGGCACATGGGTAAGCATTTCATGGTAAATAAACTCATCAGCTTCAGTCGTCTGAATGGCACCATCTAACGCCATTACGCGACCTAGGCGTTGGTTTTCAAAAATAATAAGATGCTGGTGTTCGGTACGCACTTCATGCAAGATTTTGTCAATCTTAAAAGCCTGACCATAACTTTCGTATAGCGTTTCACGATATTCAGCCATCTTTAAGTTTCCTTGTTATTTTTCAAATACATTATGACTACACTAAATCCATGACAGAACAATGTCAGGCACAGACTTAATACACAGGCAACTCAGTGTGCCTAAATAGTTCTTCAATTTCACTTTTACTGCGACACTGCAATACTTTTTCTTGTACTTCGCGGGTTAAATGGGGAGCAAAGCGCTGGATAAAATCACTCATATAGCCACGCAAGAAAGTGCCTTTGCGAAAGCCAATGCTTGTAATACTGGCTTCAAATAAATGGCTAGCATCTAAAATCACTAGATCATCATCTTCTAATTCATCAACCGCCATGCGTGCCACAATACCAACACCAATACCTAGACGTACATAGGTTTTAATAACGTCGGCATCTGCCGCCGTAAAGACCACTTTTGGCGTTAGTTCTTGACTACTAAAGGCATCATCTAGCTTTGAGCGGCCAGTAAAACCAAAGACATAGGTCACCAGTGGAAACTCTGCTAAGCGTTCAAGTGTTAACTTACCTTCTTGGGCTAGTGGATGGTCACGCGTAACAATAACGCAGCGATTCCAGCGATAGCATGGCATCATGATTAAATCGCCAAACTGATCTAAACCTTCTGTTGCAATCGCAAAGTCAACAGTGCCATCGGCCGCCATTTCTGCAATTTGCGTAGGCGTTCCTTGCTGCATATGCAAAGACACATCTGGAAACTGCTCAACAAAGCGTTTAATAACGGCTGGCAAGGCATAACGTGCTTGAGTATGTGTTGTAGCAATAGAAAGAGCACCTGTGCGCTCATTAGAAAATTCTTGTGCAATTTGTTTAATATTTTCACACTTACGTAACACTTCACCTGCGGTATGAATAATACGCTCACCGGCTGCCGTAACTCGCGTAAGATGCTTGCCGCTACGAGCAAAAATTTCTACACCCAGTTCATCTTCAAGTAAACGAATCTGTTTGCTTATGCCTGGCTGAGAGGTATATAACGCTTGAGCGGTAGAAGAAACATTTAATCCGTTGCGTGATACTTCCCAAATATAGCGTAACTGTTGTAGTTTCATATTTACTCCAGCAATTTTCGGCTTGCCTTAAGTTTTGCATATAACTTAAAAGAATTAATGGCAGGATAACTTATATCCTTTTAACAGAAAAGCTTTCATGACAATTATTTCTCAGTTAACTGCAGCGAACTTCTTACAACAGGTCGACAACACTTGGCCTTTTGCACAAGACGCACAGCATTGCTTGCTTACCCAATGCACTTTTAACGCAGAAGTAATCAGCCCAGAGCTGTTTACTCTAAGCCAGCTAGAAACGCCAAGAGGCAGTGAAAAACGCCAGAGTGAATTTCTCGCTGGGCGTATTTGTGCCGCACATGGATGCAAACTGCTACATAACCAATGGCTATATCCAAAAAGAAATGGCACTGACCGCGCTCCATTGTGGGATGCCTCTGTCACAGGCTCCATTAGCCATAGCAAAGGCAAAGCCATGGCCGTTGTAGGAGATGCTAAAATCTGGCAAAGCTTAGGTTTAGATATCGAGCATTTTATGCCATTAGAACGCGCTCAACGCTTAGCCTGCGAAATTCTAACAACCCGCGAATTAACTGACTGGCATGAGCTACCTGAGAGTCAGCAAGCGCAACAACTAACATTGATTTTTTCAGCGAAGGAAAGCCTCTTTAAAGCGCTAAACCCATTAACAGAGGCGTGGTTTGGTTTACAAGATGCCAGCGTGAAGATTCAACAGAATTGTTTTGAAATCAGCCTACAAAAAGATCTTAATCAGGAATGGCATAAAGGCCAATCTATTGTTGGCCTTTATCAGTTAACCAAAGAGTCGGTGATAACCCTCGTTCGGATTAAGCGCTAAGCAGGTTGCTTAAGATCTGTTTGACTTTCGCCATGCCTTCAACAACTGCCTGCTCAATCTGCGATATGGTAATGACGCCTTGTGCTTTTCCTGCTGCTGGGTTAACTACTAGCGCTAAGCTGGCATAGGCTAATCCCAGTTCGCGTGCCAAAACGGTTTCGGGCATGCCTGTCATGCCGACAATATCGCAGCCATCACGCTCCATTCGCGTAACTTCAGCCACTGTTTCTAAACGTGGGCCCTGAGTACACCCATAAACACCTTGGTTGGTGCAAGAAAAACCCAAAGAAGATACAGCTTTTATCAGTTTTAAACGTAACGTCTGATCATAGGGATAGCTAAAGTCAACATGAGTGACATGATCTAAATCGCCAGCATAAAACGTATGTTCACGCCCAGAGGTGTAATCGATAATTTGATCGGGAATACAAAAATGTCCTGTTTGCATAGCACAGCTAATACCACCGACAGCGTTGACTGCAATAATTTTATCTGCCCCCGCATGACGTAACGCCCATAGGTTGGCGCGATAATTTACTTGGTGCGGAGGAATACGATGAGGATGCCCATGACGCGCTAAAAAAAGTACGTCCTGTCCAGCATAACGTCCTCGCATGATATTGGCTGAAGGTTCGCCATAAGGCGTATCAATAAACTGCGCATCAATAATATCTAAGCCTTCTAGCTGCGTAAGCCCTGTGCCACCGATAATTGCATAACTGCCCATGGATTGCCCTTTTTAGATAAGTTGCGCCTGCGCTAAGCACTGCTTTGCAGCTAAGAATCTTGGATTTTCTTTATAAGCACAATTAGTCAGTTGTCGTACACGCAGTAACTGCGTTTTTTGAGTTGGCAACACAGCTAGTTGCTGTAAGCGTGACAGCGCTAGCTCGGCACTGGCACGGTCATTACACACCAAGCCTACATCACAGCCTGCACTAATGGCGGCCTCTATACGCGCGGCTGCATCACCCACCACATGAGCGCCAGCCATAGATAGATCGTCACTAAAAACTACACCCTTAAAACCAATTTGTTGGCGTAGGATTTGTTGCAACCATACCCTTGAAAAACCCGCTGGTTGCGAGTCTATCTCTGGGTAAATCACATGCGCGGGCATCACGCCTGCCAGCTTGCTATGCAGTGCGACAAAGGGTTTTAAGTCCTGTTGCTGAATCTGCTCAAAGTTACGCTCATCCACCGGAATAGCAACATGCGAATCTGCTTCTGCCCAGCCATGCCCTGGGAAATGTTTGCCTACTGCGGGCATATTGGCGCTGTGCATGCCTTCA
Organism: Pseudomonas sp. F1_0610; assembly: GCF_047470865.1. Taxonomy (NCBI): domain Bacteria; kingdom Pseudomonadati; phylum Pseudomonadota; class Gammaproteobacteria; order Pseudomonadales; family Pseudomonadaceae; genus Pseudomonas; species Pseudomonas sp. F1_0610. Next base: position 39,151 of record NZ_JAZDRH010000001.1, on the reverse strand, counting down.
ATAAAATACCCTGCTAAGTTAATGACAGTTCCCGGCTGCATCGAAAATGAACGTAAACCTATCACTTTGCTACGCTGGTAATTTAAATCCAGTACAGGCGCAAAACTAAGATCTATTCCAACATTCAGTACTTCAGTTGCCATTAAATAGCCGCAAGCCTTAGCCAGCTCAGCTGCATTTGTTTTATTCTCAAAGCTTCCCATTGCTGGCAAGCGAATAAAGTCTTGGCGTAAACGCTGTACTCGCCCACCTTCTTGGTCCACCGTAATAATTAAGTCATCTCGCACTTGACGAATAGCGGCACAAAGCTCTCGAACTTGGCGCGGCGCTTCAATATTGCGTGCAAATAAAATAACGCCACAGACCTGAGGCTGACGCAAAATATGACGATCTTCAGCTGTTAGCCATGTACCTTGAATATCTAATAACAATGAACCTTGCATATAAAACCCTTAGTTAGGTTTGTAGTGACTTTTCACTAATAGTTACGCGACAACCTAAAATAACCTGATCAAATAATTGAATAATATCGGCATTACGCATACGGATGCAGCCATGCGACATAGCAATTCCCATAGGTTCTTCATCGGGTGTGCCGTGAATATAGATATAACGTTGAAACGTATCTACTTGACCTAAACGATTGCGACCTAGTTCAGTACCGCTTAGCCATAAAATTCGCGACAAAATCCAATCACGCTCTGGATAGGCCTGATATAACTCACTGGTGCAAATTTCTTGAGTCCAGCGCCGCCCTTTCAAAACAGCTGCATAAGGCAAGCCAGCGCCAATTTTGGCGCGTATGATATGTTCACCACGTGGCGTACAGCCAGAACCAGAACGCTCGCCGGCACCGTTTTTAGCAGTAGAAATGCGATAACGTGCAACTTGCTCCTGCTGGCTATACGCCAACAAGCATTGATCGGCAATTGAAATATGAAGATGGGTTATAAAAGTCATGCTTGCAGCTTAACTGATGCAAGCATGGCAAAACAATCTATTCAAGAAATCTTAAATGGAGTTTTGCTTGTTTTAGTTGCGGATCACTAATCATGCTAGGTGCGCGTAAACCTGCAGCCAAGAAAGGCACCATCATTTGCATAACTTGGGCAATAGAAACCTTAACTTGATAATCGCTCTCAGCCATTGCTTGTAACGCTTGAATACCAGACATGCTAAAGGCTGCGGTACCTATCATAAAATGAATACGCCAAAACAACTCTATTGGTGGAATACTAGGTGCAACATTATGTAGCAGCAGCATATAACGACGAAAAATGCGTCCATAGCTCACCTCTAAATAGCGCCTTAGATGCCCTTGGCTTTGGCTAAAAGCCAAGCCTAATAAGCGCATAAAGATAGAGAGATCGTTTTCATGGCGTGGTTGTGCTGATAAAATTTGTTTGATCAATAATGACAACAAATCTTCTAACGTTAGGCTACTCTCATCTTCAATGTGCTCATCCAATTCTTTTTCTAAGTGTTCGCAAAATGGCGTTAAGAAACGAGAAAACACTGCCTGAATAAGTGCTTTTTTTGAACCAAAATGATAGTTTACTGCTGCCAGATTTACTTTAGCTTTGCTGGTAATTTGCCTCAATGAGGTTTCAGCAAAGCCGCGTTCAGCAAAGAGCTGTTCAGCAGTATCTAAAATACGTTCAACTGTATCTGACTGAGCCATAATCAATCCGCAAGACAAACAATCGTTTGAAACATACGTTTCAAATTTTCATGCGTCAAGCAATTTTATTTGCGATGCGGCTGATTTTCACTCGCCTGCCGTGCTCCAATCGATTACCCCCAACTGCCAAGTCGCTAAAATTAATAAGCCAAACGCAATGCGATACCATGCAAAAACAACATAGCTATGGTTTGCAATAAATTTAAGCAAGGCCTTTACCGCAATCATTGCAAAAATAAAGGAGGTAACAAAACCAATTACAAAAACAGGAATATCATTGCCTGTCTCAAATAAATTACGATGTTTGTAAAGTGAATATACCGCAGCTCCCATCATGGTTGGCATTGCCAAAAAGAATGAGAATTCAGTTGCCGTTTTCCGTGACAAACCAAATATCAAACCACCAATAATGGTCGATGCAGAACGTGAGGTACCTGGAATCAAGGCTAAACATTGGCAGCAACCAACCTGTAGTGCTTGTTTCCATGTCATATCGTCTACGCTTTCAGTGGCAATCACATGCTTACGTTTTTCAGCCCAAATCATAACGACGCCGCCTACTACCAGTGCTGATGCCACAGTAATAGGGTTAAACAACCATTTTTCTATTGTGCTTGCAAAAGCCAAGCCCAAGATAACAGCTGGAAAGAACGCAATAAGCAAGTTTCGGGTAAAATTCTGTGCGGTACGTTGGTTAGGCAACCCTATGACTACTTGCATGATTTTCTGCCTAAACTCCCACATTACAGCCAAAATAGCACCTAACTGAATAATGATGTTAAAGGCTTTTGCTCGTTGCCCGCCAAAACCTAATAAGTCAGCAAAAATAATTTGGTGGCCTGTACTCGAAATCGGCAAAAACTCAGTTAAACCTTCAATTACACCTAAAATAAATGCCTGTATGACTGCCCAAAACTCCACTGTGAATCTCCCCTGATTCAGGTTGAATAAATACGCATAAAAAAACGGCTCAAGGCATAGCATGAGCCGTTTTCTTTAACATTAGTTTACATTAGAAGAAGCCTAATGGTTTTGTATCATAACTAATGAGTAAGTTTTTTGTCTGCTGATAATGATCGAGGATCATTTTATGGGTTTCACGCCCTACACCTGAACGCTTGTAGCCACCAAAAGCAGCATGCGCTGGGTAAAGGTGATAGCAGTTAGTCCAAACGCGCCCTGCTTTGATGCCACGCCCCATACGATAAGCACGATTAATGTCACGTGTCCAAACACCCGCTCCTAAACCAAACTCCGTATCATTGGCAATAGCTAAAGCCTCAGCTTCATCTTTAAAGGTAGTGACAGCTACTACGGGACCAAAAATTTCTTCTTGGAATACACGCATTTTGTTATGGCCTTTCAAAAGCGTTGGCTGAATATAATAACCACTGGCCAAATCGCCTTCGAGCTGTTCCACACTACCGCCTGTAATTAGCTCTGCACCTTCTTCTTCCGCAATATCCATGTAAGATAAAATCTTATCAAACTGTTGCGCCGAAGCTTGCGCACCAACCATGGTTTCTGTATCTAACGGGTTACCACGTTTAATTTGCTTAACTTTATTAAGCACTACTTGCATAAAGTCATCGTAAATACTTTCTTGTATCAAGGCGCGTGATGGGCAGGTGCAAATTTCACCCTGATTGAAAAAGGCTAAGACTAAGCCCTCAGCAGCTTTTTCAATAAACTCAGGTTCGGCTTGCATAATATCTTCAAAGAATACGTTAGGTGATTTACCACCCAATTCAACCGTACTTGGAATAATATTCTCTGCCGCTAATTTCATAATATGTGAGCCAACAGGCGTTGAACCAGTAAAGGCAATTTTCGCAATGCGTTTACTAGAGGCTAAGGCTTCACCCGCTTCACGGCCAAAACCATGCACAATATTTAACACGCCTGGCGGTAATAAATCGCCAATGAGCTCCATTAGCACGGTAATAGTTAATGGGGTTTGCTCAGCAGGTTTTAGAATAATAGCGTTACCTGCTGCTAGGGCTGGTGCTAATTTCCATGACGCCATAAGTAGCGGAAAATTCCATGGAATAATTTGCCCCACCACCCCTAAGGGTTCACGAAAGTGGTAGGCTGCAGTATGTTCATCAATCTCAGACGCTGTGCCTTCTTGTGCACGAATGCAACCTGCAAAATAACGAAAATGATCAATAGCTAAAGGTACATCAGCATTTAATGTTTCACGGATGGGTTTGCCATTATCCCAAGTTTCGCTAACCGCTAATAATTCTAGATTAGCTTCCATGCGATCAGCAATTTTCAATAAAATACGTGAACGCTCTTGTACACTTGTACGGCCCCATGCCTCGGCTGCGGCATGCGCGGCATCTAAGGCAATTTCTATATCATCGGCACTAGAACGTGGAAACTCACCACACTCAGCACCTGTTACAGGGGTGGTATTGGTAAAGTACTGACCATCAACAGGATGTACAAACTCACCGTTAATATAATTACCATAACGTGGTTTGATCGTAAGCAAGGCATCTTCTGTACCGGGTTGAGCATAAATCATTGTGCTTTACCTTTTGTCATGAAAAATATCGTTAAATAACACAGACTGCACTCTAACACTCTTAGTTCATCGCCTCATCAGACTGACAAAAAGCTATGTGATGCGTCAATAAAATACCCACCAAAATCTATGTTACCGCAACTAAAATTGTCGACCAGTTATAAAATCCTACAAGAACTTAACGAGTTCAATAAAATTTATTCGGTTGTTTTAAAACTAGATGCGGCTTAAACCAAGCGATTGATCTATCAGTAAATATCCACCCAAAGCTATGCGACTAAAGCCAATATTGTCGAACACTTGTAACTGTCTGTATAAACCCAAATAGACGTTGGTTATCAAAAATAATAAATAGCCAACTAGGAATAACAATAAAAAGGTTTTAGTTATGCTTAGAGCACTTTCCAGACCTGCTGTAAAGCTGGTTGAGCGGTATCTACCCGATTCTTACATCTTCGTTTTGCTACTCAGTATTATTGCAGCCGTTGCGGCAATGGCAGTGGAAAGTAAAACACCTGTTGAAGTTATGCGCTATTGGGGTAATGGTTTTTGGGGCTTGCTGGCATTTGCGATGCAAATGCTACTGGTACTAATTACAGGTTTTATGCTGGCTAACTCACCGCCAGTTAAACGTGTGCTAAGTGTATTGGCGGGTGTGGCTAAAACACCTGGAACAGCGATCATCTTAGTTACCTTAGTCTCACTTTCGGCTAGCTGGCTGAACTGGGGTTTTGGGCTTGTGGTCGGTGCTATCTTTGCTAAAGAGCTAGCACGCAAAGTTAGAGTCGACTACCGACTATTGATTGCCAGTGCTTATTCTGGATTCTTAGTATGGCATGGCGGTTTGGCCGGTTCTGTACCATTAACTATTGCCACTGAAGGGCATTTTTCAGCAGCACAAATTGGCGTTATTAGTACAGATCATACGATTTTCTCTGTTTACAATTTGCTGATTGTACTGGCGTTGTTCATCATTGTTCCTTTAGTGAATCGCTTAATGATGCCAAGCGAAGCAGAAAGTATTTATGTTGATCCTAAGCTGCTCGAAGAACAGTCAGTTGAACATAAAACTGATCCTAGCCGACCGGCTGAACGCTTAGAAAACAGCCGTATTTTAGCCTTGCTTGTTGGCGTGGCTGGGCTTTGTTATTTATTTGATTATTTTGTCAATCGCAGCGGTGGCTTGAACCTGAACATTGTTAATTTTATGTTCTTATTCTTAGCGATTGTTTTACATGGCACCCCACAACGCTTGCTAGACAGCTTGCAAGAAGCCATTAAAGGCGGTGCAGGCATTGTTATTCAATTCCCATTTTATGCTGGCATCATGGGTATTATGATGGACTCAGGTTTAGCAAAAACCTTGTCTGAAGTCTTTGTTAACCTTGCTAGCGCTGAATCTCTACCTTTTTGGTCATTTATTAGTGCAGGTATTGTAAACATTTTTGTGCCATCCGGTGGTGGTCAATGGGCTGTTCAAGCACCTGTAATGTTGCCTGCGGCTATTGAGCTAGGTGCAGATATCCCACGGGTTGCTATGGCGGTCGCTTGGGGGGATGCATGGACCAACTTACTGCAACCTTTCTGGGCGTTACCCGTATTAGCAATAGCTGGTCTAAAAGCTAAAGATATTATGGGTTACTGTTTAGTGTTATTAGTCATTAGCGGCGCTGTTATCTCTATAGGGCTTACGTACTTTTAATAGCTCTATATCTACCCCCAGAGACGCTAGGGAATAGTGTCTTTGGGCTTCTGGGCAGAACAGCTGCTATTCCAAATCGATACGGAACAGGCTAAGTGCCCTACATAAGCTAGCTCTACTTTAGAACGAATAGAAGGCACATCATCTTCTCGCATATGCAAAATATCACTAGGGCTGACCCACTCAGGATTTTTATGCGTCAAAGGTTTACCTGCTACGTTAAAGGCTTCCACTACAAATTGAGAGCAAAAATAGCGCTCACTTTGTAAAGGCGAAACAAATAAATAGCCCATCGAGTTTAAGCAAGCTTGGCGTATAAATCTTGGATTAACAGGCAACTCGCAAGCTTTACGCGTAATAGAATATGGCATTTGTTTAGCGATACCCACAAAGTTATATTTGCTGCCATCTAAACTATTCGCAAATTCACGCATTTTCGCTGTATCTTCTGAAGTTAACCCAGGATAACGATACACCGCAACCAAGTTGGCATGTTCTAGGGCTTCAGTTAAAGAAATAATTTGCACACCACTGCCGACGGCTTCAGCAATTAGCCCATCACCTAAGTAAATAAATGAATGACTTATAGGTGCATTATTGAAAAGGCGAATGCCAATCGACTGTGCACTGGTGGCTGATGAAAATAGAATATCACCCGCTTCTAGCTCAATAGTCTCTATTACTTTTACACCTTCTTTAGGCGCTGTATTAGAGCGTTGTAGATTAAAGGTGTAATAGTCTCCCTCTTTTTCCCACTTCCCTGCGCAGGCTGCCAGCAAGACAGACAACACAACCACGAGAGCGATTTTAAAACGCTGGCACATGGTATTCTCCTTAATAGATACCCGCCTACCCCTATTATCAGCAGACGGGTACTTGATTTAGCGTAGAACCTCAGGATTACCTTTTCCTGAAACCGCTAGAGCTTCTTCATTAGTTAATAATGCGGTTCTAGGAATATTTTGCAGGTATGCACATGCGGCTACCACATTAGCCCAACAGGCACGGTTAGCAAATTGCAAACCAAACTCATCTAAGGTGCCACCACGATTTTTATAACCTAGCACAAAACTCGCTTGTGCTTCAGGTAATAACGCCCATAAATGCCCACGCGCCACCTCAGGCCGCATATGAGTTAACAGTACCCGCAAACGGTAACGCTCAGGGAAGATACGCTCAATCATGGCGTCGTCCGCAATCACCTCACACTCCCACTCATCACGTGGTACACGGTAACGGCTTGGCTCTTGCAAATAAACAACACGATATCCCATACCCGCTTCTTCCAGACGCTCGCTGGCGCGCAACACCTGTTCAAGTTGGTAACTACCACAGGCAATGAGCAACACCGGATCTTTATCTGTACCTGCAAACTCCTTGACGACAATGGCGCCATCCTTAGCTAAACGCTTTGCTTGCTCCTCATTGAAGTAGCATGGACGATCGCGTTTCGGTGAAACGATGCAATTGATTTGTCCACGTGAGCCATAAATAGTCGGCAGCAGCGCCAGCATGCTGTTGTGGTCGGCTGGAAAAAGCACGCGAGAAACATCACTCATCTCGCCTAACAAGGCCTCACAGAAGGTTGTATCTTGATGCGATTGCTGGTTTTTACCATTTTCCCATGTATGCGAAGTGGCCACTGTTGGCCAACTGATCCACTGCGCTGGGCGGCCTGCTTCCTTTTCTAAACGTGCAAATATAATACTTTGACGCAATGCTCCAAGCATTTTCACACAGAATGCTTCATAACTAGCCGCCAGATTTAAGCCGCCTTGATTAGCCAAACAAGCTGAAATTACTGCTTCTTCATTCAAGGCAGTAATAACCTTACCATCAATGGCTTCCAGCTCACTTTCTGGATCAACCACTCGATGACGTAATGCTTTAAGCACACCGGATAATCTATTACTAGCCAGCTCATCTGGATTGCCTACACGCGGGCGTAAATCTGGGTTAGCCGCCACTAAGTCCACAAAATACTTATCTAATGCCGACATCGGTGAGCAGCTTTCATCATGATAGTGTTCTTTAGGTAAAACAGGGGTTTTAGGCTTACGCTTAGCTAACGCAGTATCGCGCTCTAATGGGCGATTTTGCTCTGTATGATTTTTAAATAATGCAATAGCAGCTTGTAGCTCACCTTGCTCAACCCATAATGGTTTAGCGTATTGATTAAAGAGTTCGCGTGATCTTTCATCTTGTGCAGGGCTAGCAGGTAGTGGCAAGTTATGTGCCGCATTGGTACCGGCGCCATAAAAACCGAAACCTTTTTCGGTTTGGGCAATACCATAAGGAATAGGCAATGGATACTTGAGAATACCATTATTTTTTTCCTGCACTCGACGCTCTAAACGCTGTTCCATCTCCCAAATAGTACAGGCAAAAGCAGCTGGGTCGCGCCCATCGAACTCAATAGGATCAAAACCACAACCACGAAGATGCTTCTCAAAACTATTAAGACCTTCCTCTGTACCTAATAAAGTACGCTGTTCAATACGACGCCCGTTAGCAATCATAATAGGCGTGACCACACCACTATCTTCCGCCCGCCACCAGCGTGGAATCCAGTCACTACCTCGCTGCTCTTCTGCCGCGCCATCGGATAAAAAGGTCACGAGTTTTTCGCCAACTAACGGCTTATGCACATATTGCAGTTCAGCAAAGCCTAAATAACCACCTTCAAAAATACCACCCGCAGTGTGTGGGTTAACGTGACTTCCCAGCGGTGCAGCATTACTGCCATTAGCAGCTAAGGCATAACCATAAAAATCACGGATAAGCTGATTGAGGCCTTGCTCACCTTTGGCGTAAACAGATTCCTGCTCAGGGTGCAAGTTACCTAAAAAAACGTTTAAAGCCTCAATGGCAGCGACACAATGCCCTTGCCCCATCATCCAAGCACGAGTTTGAGCTGTTAAAGCATTAATAGCCAAATAACCTGCATAGGCCGGAACTATATTTAATGCCCCGCCAGTATGGCCTTCTGGCGTGGTTTTAAAATCCTCAGCTTGCATGGCAGAGCCATCAAGACGAACACGCTTGGCATAGGTCATATGTACAACCAGCCACATAGCAGCGGCTGTTAACTTGTCTAAGGCGGTAAATATTTTGTATACGCTTGCAAGATCAGGCTGAACTTTCGCCTGCACCAGTTGATGCGCTAAGCGATAAACTGCTGCTTGCGTTTCTGCGTTGTGCTGAATTGGACCATAACCCTGAATCCACTTAGCAAATTCAGGTTCTTGCAACGAATGTTGATGTAATTCAGGCTGCCCCGGCAGTATTTGGTGCATAGTACGTACTCCACTCATTCCTATACTTATGAGTCTAGCTTAAGCTACTCTGTAAGTATTGTGATAAGTATCAAGATGGCTACGCTGCTGAGCGACAAAAGGATACAAGAATGGCACTTTTAACGTTTTTAGGCGCAACAGAACAAGTAACAGGCTCCTGTTACCTTATCGAAACCTATGACCGCAAGCAGATATTACTGGAATGCGGCATGCAACAAGGTCGCCGTGATCAAGAGCAAGATAACCGTCAAAAATGGGCATTTAACCCTGAGCATATTGAGGCTGTGGTTATTTCTCATGCACATATTGACCACTCAGGATTACTACCTAAGTTAGTGTCTGAAGGTTTTAGAGGCAAAATTTTTGCCACCAGCGCCACCTGTGAATTATTAGAGTTAATGCTTATTGATTCAGCGCATTTGCAAGAAAAAGATACCGAATGGGAAAATAAATGGCGTGCTCGTAAAGGTCGCCCGCCAATTAAGCCTTTATATACTGTTGCCGATGCGGAACGCGCTTTAAAAAAACGCCATCCTTGTGCCTACCAAGAGTGGAGCGAGGTACTTCCTGGGGTTAATGTTCGTTTCCATAATGCTGGGCATATTATTGGCTCTGCTATTGTTGAACTGAGTTTTGATGAGCCCAATAATAGCCGTCCACGTCGTCTTGTATTCTCAGGAGACTTAGGTAGCAATAACTCGCCACTAATGCGTGAGCCTAGCGAGCTATCCCAAGCGGATGTAGTGCTTATGGAGTCAACCTATGGTGACCGTGACCATAAAAACACTGAGCAAACATTAGATGAGTTACGCCAAATTCTTCAACAAGCCAAGCAAGATGGCGGTAACGTCATGATTCCAGCTTTTTCTGTGGGTCGCACACAAGACCTACTCTTTCATCTCGGCAACTTTTATCAGCATGGACAATTGCCACAAGATAAGGTTTTTTTAGATAGCCCAATGGCGATTAAAGCCAATGAGGTTTATTTGCGCCATAAAGATGAGTTTGCTGAAGATGATAGGCTAACCTTACGCAACCATCAGGTTAAAACAGCAAAAGACTGGCTGCCTATTTTGCAGCTAACCCCAACACCTGATGAGTCCATGGCGATAAATCAATACAAACAAGACGCTATCATTCTTGCTGGCAGCGGTATGTGTAATGGTGGACGTATTATTCATCACTTTAAACATAACTTATGGCGTCCTGAATGCCATTTAATTTTTACTGGCTATCAAGCACAAGGTACAACTGGGCGAAAAATTGTTGATGGATTCCAAAACATCAAAGTATTTCAAGAGCGCATTAAAGTCGCCGCCCAAGTACACACACTTGGCGGTTTTTCCGCGCACGCTGGACAATCTCAGTTAGTTGAATGGGTTAACCATTTCCAACACAAACCTGATTTATATTTAGTTCATGGCGAACCCGACAAAATGCGGATTTTGCAAGAACGAATTAGAGATGAGCTGCACTGGGATGCCGCCATCGCGCAATATGGCGATAGTATCGCTATTTAAGGAGTTTAAATGCCAAACAACAGCAATAATAATGATTATCTAAGCCGCCAATACTTTGCTAGCAGTTTAGATTTCGCTCAATTAATTGACCAACTGCTAGATCGTGTATCCCCCAAAAGCAGCGGAAATCGACCGCTCTACCGTGACATGCTGATGACTGTTGCTCGCATGGCAGAGGCTGACCGCAGCCGCTGGGATGCTAAAATCATGAATCAAACGCTCAAAGAGCTAGAAGCCTCTTTTAGCCTCCTCGAACGTTTTAAACGTCGCCGTAAGGTTACCGTTTTTGGCTCAGCCCGCACTTTGCCTGAGCATCCGCTATATGCTCAAGCCAAGCAACTAGGCAAGCTGCTCTCTGACAGCAACCTGATGGTTATTACTGGTGCGGGCAATGGTATTATGGCCGCAGCCCATGAAGGTGCTGGCTTAGAAAATAGCTTAGGTTTTAATATTGAGCTGCCGTTTGAGCAATCTGCCAATACTACCGTGCACAACAGCAGCCATTTACTAACCTTTAACTTTTTCTTCCTGCGTAAACTATTCTTTGTTAAGGAGGCGGATGCCTTAGTACTTTGCCCAGGTGGTTTTGGTACTTTAGATGAAGCCTTAGAAGTCTTAACCTTAGTACAAACAGGCAAAAGTCCGGTTGTACCTATTATCCTAATGGATGTAGAAGGCGGCACATTCTGGGATGCATTCCTTGATTATTTAAATCAAGAACTGGCAGGTAATCATTATATCTCACCTAACGACACCTCACTGATGCGTCTTGTACGTACACCTGAAGCAGCTTGCGAGGAAATTGCTAACTTCTATCGCAATTACCATTCTTCTCGCAAAGCCCATGAGTTTATGCTGATTCGTATGCAGCATTTCTTATCTGATGAGGCTATTAGCACACTTAACACTGACTTCCGTGACCTGTGCATTAATGGGCATGGCTACGTACAGCAGGCGTATTGCGCCAGCACCCATGATGAGCCTGAATTTTGTAATCTGGTACGCTTAGAATTCGACTTTAATGGGCGGGATCATGGTCGTTTACGTGAGTTGATTGATTTTATCAACCAGCCAAGTCATTGGAAAAAATAATACTGTATCAATCTGCGCCCTATTGCATGATAGGGCGCATCACGCATAAACCTGCTGTACAAAACAATTTATGCCATAATACGCGCCCATTCTTTTTCAGCTGATTGTTTTTGTTTCATGACTGACCAACCTGATCGTTTATTTAGTGCACCTTTAGCACAAGTGCCTGATTTTGTGTTTAATGAAGATGTAGTACGTGTCTTTCCTGACATGATTAAACGCTCGGTGCCTGGCTACCCCACCATTGTTGAAAATACAGGGGTACTGGCTGCTCAATTCGCTCAGCCGCATACGCTACTCTATGATCTTGGTTGTTCTTTAGGTGCGGTTTCTCAAGCCATGCGCCGTCATGTCGATCAGCCTGATTGCAGTGTGCTAGCCATCGATAACTCCGCTGCTATGGTGGAGCGTTGTCGTGAGTATTTCAGCGCACAAAATGCCATGTTTCAAGAACTATTACCTGTTAATGTGCTTGAAGCTGACTTATTAGAGCTTGAGTTTCAACCCACCTCTTTTGTCGCCTTTAACTTCACCTTACAGTTTATTGCACCTGCACAACGTCTAGCACTACTAAAACGTATTCGCCAGGCTATGGTGCCTAATGGTGCTATGATTTTGTCCGAAAAACTACGCTTTGAAGACCCTAAACAACATCAACTGCTATATGACCTACATCTTAGTTTTAAGCGCGCCAATGGCTATAGTGATTTAGAAATCGCACAAAAGCGCCGTGCCATTGAAAATGTGATGTTGCCAGATTCTTTTGAAACCCATAAAGCACGCTTGCTAGAAGCGGGCTTTCGTGAGGTTACTATTTGGTTTCAATGCTTAAATTTCGCTTCTATGATTGCCTTACCATGATAGATTTTTCTCCTTTAATTGCTCAGTTAGAAGACACCCCACTTGCAACTTGGGCAAAGCAATTACCTGATCAATTTGCGGCCAAGCTCGCCATTAGTCACGGTGATTTACCTCGCTGGAAAGCAGCTGTTGATGCCTTACCGGAAATCACGCCCAACCATATTGATATCATTAATAAAGTTGCCATTGAGGGCACTACCACAGCAGATCAAGACAGTCAGATTCTGAGCGCATTGCAAGGCTTAATCCCGTGGCGCAAAGGTCCATTTGATGTATTTAAAACGCACATAAATACAGAATGGCGTTCAGACTGGAAATGGGAGCGTGTTCGCCAACATATTCAACTCAAGGGCCGACGCGTTTTAGATGTGGGTTGTGGTAATGGTTACCATATGTGGCGCATGCTAGGTGATGGCGCACGTACAGTCATTGGCGTTGACCCGAACTGGTTATTCTTCTGCCAATACCTCGCCTTAAAAAAATATCAGCCAACGGCTAACATATGGCACCTACCCTTTGCTTTTGAAGAGCTACCTGAAAAACTAGAAGGCTTTGATACTGTCTTTTCTATGGGCGTACTCTATCACCGAAAATCCCCTATTGATCACCTGTACGCACTCAAAGAAGCTTTGTGTAGCCGTGGTGAGCTAATCTTAGAAACACTCGTAATAGAAGGCGATGCCCAGCAAGTTCTGGTGCCTGATGATCGTTACTCTCAAATGCGCAATGTATGGTTTTTACCTTCAGTGGAGGCATTAGCACTATGGCTAAAGCGTGCAGGCTTTGTTGATATTCGTTGCGTAGATATTAATGTCACCAGTATTGAAGAACAGCGCGCTACAGAGTGGATGAAATACCAATCACTCCCTGATTTTCTCGACCCCAAAGATCCAAGCAAAACTTTAGAAGGTTTACCAGCGCCCACTCGCGCCATTTTTATTGCCAGAAAGCCTTAAAACTCATGCTCTACTCTTGAGCGATACCGCCATTGGTTCTATGCTGTTACCTCGTTATACGGCAAAGAGAATCCCAATGGCGGAGCAACAACCTATTATTGAGTCACTACTGGATACTGACCTCTATAAATTCACCATGCTACAAGTAGTGCTGCACCAATTCCCACAAGCCTCCAGCATTTACAAATTTCGTTGCCATAATAACGATACTGCACAGTATCCTTTACGTGAAATTAAAGATGAGCTAGAGCAACAGCTTGACTACCTGTGCGAGCTACGTTTTCAGCCTGACGAACTAGACTACTTACGCAGCTTACGTTTTATCAAAAGCGACTTTGTTGATTACCTTGAGCTATTTCAACTCAAACGCCGTTTTATTCAAGTAGGTATTGATGAGCAAGGTCGCCTTGATATTCATATTCAAGGCCCTATGGTGCAAGCCATGTTCTTTGAAATATTTGTATTAGCACTGGTCAATCAAATCTTTTTTTCCCGCTTCCACTCGCCTGCTGTTTTTAGCGAGGGTGAGCGCCGCCTACAAGAGAAAGTTGCGTTATTACAACAAATAGACCAGCAACAGAATCCACAAGACCCACCTTTTTTGATCGCTGATTTCGGTACACGTCGACGCTTTACCCGCGACTGGCATGAGCATGTGGTTCGCACCTTAGTAAGCCAAGTCCCCCATGTAGTTCGAGGTACAAGTAATCTGTATTTAGCCAAACAACTGGGCATCACACCTATTGGCACCATGGCACATGAATATTTACAGGCCTTTCAAGCCCTCAATGTGCGCCTACGTGATTTTCAAAAGAAAGCATTAGAAGCTTGGGTTCAAGAATACCGTGGCGATTTAGGTGTAGCACTGACTGACGTTATTACCATGGATGCTTTTTTGGCTGATTTTGACTTATATTTTGCTAAGCTTTTTGATGGTTTACGCCATGACAGCGGCGACCCTTATATTTGGGGAGAAAAAGCCATTGCACATTACCAAAAACTAAAAATAAACCCTGCCAGCAAACGCTTTACCTTTAGCGATGGCCTAAATATCCCTAAAGCTTTTAAGCTTCATCAACACTTTAAAGACCGCGTCCAAACAAGCTTTGGCATAGGTACCAACCTCACCAATGACATGGGTTTAGAACCCCTAAAAATCGTCTTGAAACTGGTTAGCTGCAATGGTCAAACCGTAGCTAAGATATCAGATAGCCAAGGCAAAATTGTATGCAGCGATGAAACCTTTATGGCCTATTTGAAGCAAGTATTTAATGTAGAAGATACTCAATAGCCCACCTATACAGCTTAGAAAATACAGAACACTTATAACTGTCGCTCCTATTAATCAACTAATAAGAGCGATAAATGAATAGCTAGTAATAATTAAATATATTTCTATCAGACATCCCACTGGGTAATATCATCAATAGGGTTTGGCAGTACATTTTCTATTGCTTCTTTTATCCAAGTAGGATCAATATAATTATAAGTTGACTCAACAACCCAGGATAAAAATTCTTCAGGCCCACCGTTTAAATAAGGTGGCGGAGATGAGGGTTTAAATACTGTAGGCAGTGGATCACTCAGCGCAATGCTATTAAATACAAAACTTAACTCTTGAATTACACGCCACACCAGTGGATGTGAGCTATCAATATCGAATTTTATCCACCAATACGCATCTCTTGTTACTTCACTAGCAATAATGGATACACCAGGTAGCTTAGATACAAAATCTACTAAAATGGGCAATCCTGCTTTCAATTTCTTTTTGTTTATATACTCAGCTGGAGATGTTATGCGTTCTAGTTTTTTAACAATATGCGCAGCTAGATTAATACTGGCATCTGATGCTTCTTTTTCTAATGTTTTTTTAAGTTTTTTAGGCAAGCTTATTTCTAACACCAATATCTCCTTAATGCGTAAGCTCAACACTTACTGCTAGTTACTAATAAAACTCCCATAACTAGCAAGAATACTATTTTATAAATTTCTTGTTCTAAACACAGCAAGTAACAAACAAGCTGAAATAGCCGCTATTAGTGGCATCCAGCCCCAATGATCCCAAACCCAACCTCCGGCATAGCCCAGTGCGCTTGAACCTAAATAGTAAGCACAAAGATATAACGCCGAAGCCTGAGCACGAGCTCCTCCGGCTTTTTGCCCCACCATTCCACTAGCCACGGCATGCGCAGCAAAGAAACCAATAGTAAATAAGGCTAAGCCCAAAGTAATGGCAGGCAACCACTCTATCAAACAGGCTAACGCCCCAGCCAACATTATAAGCAAGCTAACAATTAATACAAGGCGAGCACTATATTTTGAGACTAAACGCCCACTCCAGTTGGAGCTTACAATACCTAACAAATAAACGAGAAATAAAAAACTAATAATGGTACTAGATAGATTGAAAGGCGCTAGTTGCAAATGAAAGCCAATGTAATTAAACATAGCTACAAAGCTACCCATCAATAAAAAAGAGAGTAAAAATAAAACCCGTAAATCTTTATTACTTAGATGCTTCGCAAAGTTTTTTAGTAGGCCTTTAATGGATAGCGGCTGTGCCACAAAATGACGTGACTTAGGCAATAACCAAATAAAGAGAAGGCAAGAAAATAAGCCTAAGCCTGCAATACCCCCTAAAGCAAGCTGCCAGCCACCTACATCACTAAAGACTCCCGCTAACAAACGCCCTAATAATCCACCAAGTGCAGTACCACCAATATAAAGTCCCATAGCAACAGGCAATGAGCGGGGATCAAACTCTTCCCCCACATACGCCATGGCTAAGGCAGGCAGACCACTTAATGCTAAGCCGAGCAGTGTTCGAATAACTAATAGTAACGTCCAATCGCTCACCAGTGCGCTGGCAATACCTAAGATACAGGCGGCAAGTAAGGCAATCACCATAACAGGTTTACGCCCCCAACTTTCGCTTAACGCTCCAGACAGTAACAAACCAAAAGCAAGGCTGCACGTAGTGACTGATAAGGATAAACTACTGGAAGATGAAGAAACCTGAAACGCCTCTGCCAGCATAGGCAGAAGCGGTTGAACACAATAGAGCAGCGCAAAGGTGGCAAAACCGGCGCAAAACAAGGCAATAGTTGCGCGTCGATAAGCTGAAGTTCCTTGTAAGATATACTCCGATGGCGCTTCTGCTTCTTGACTCATAATACAACCTCAGTAAAACCAGCAAACGGCACAGCTTAGCTAAACACGCTAGAGATGTGTCACATCTAAAAAACGCGGTGTAGCTGTGTCATCCATTTTCAAATTGAAAAAATCAAATAGATTACGGTCAGCCAACTGCGAAGGTACGACATTCTGCAATGCGCGAAACATAATTTCCAAACGGCCTGGGGTTTTGCTCTCCCACTCTTGCAGCATCTGCTTTACTACTTGGCGCTGCAAGTTAGGCTGAGAACCACATAGATTGCATGGAATAATAGGAAACTCTTTTAATGCAGAGTAGGCTTCTATATCACGTTCTTGACAGTAAGCCAAAGGTCGAATCACCACATTACGACCATCGTCGGAGAGCAGTTTAGGCGGCATAGCTTTGAGCGTTCCACCATAAAACATATTCAAGAAGAATGTTTCTAGAATATCATCACGATGATGGCCTAAAGCCATTTTGGTAGCGCCAATTTCATCGGCAAAGGTATATAAAGTACCACGACGCAAACGTGAACATAATGAGCAGGTAGTCTTACCTTCAGGTACTTTTTCCTTTACAACAGAGTACGTATCTTTCTCAATAATATGGTACTCCACACCCAACGCAGCTAAATACTCAGGAAGAATATGCTCTGGGAAACCCGGCTGTTTTTGATCAAGATTCACAGCCACTAAGTCAAACTTAATAGGGGCTACTTTTTGCAAATACAGCAAAATATCTAACATGGTGTAGCTATCTTTACCACCAGATAAGCACACCATTACTTTGTCGCCTTCTTCAATCATATTGAAGTCAGTTACCGCTTCACCTACGAGTCGGCGCAAGCGTTTTTGCAATTTATTTTGGTTAACCGAAAGAGCGCTCATGTAACTAAATCCCAACTGGGCTAAAAAACCGCTTATTTTACCCTTATTCGCAAGCTTTTAGCTAATAAACCCGTTATCCTCAGAGCGTTTTTTTAGTACATCATTACTCTTATGCTCAACCTAATCTACAGCCTACTCAGGGCACACGCTAAACTCACAGAGCAACAGCTCCTTAAACTTTTGCATGAACACAGTGTTCCGGCATTTTCTAACCCTGACCTACGCGATCCGAAAAATCTTTTTCGCTGCCACTTTCTGCTGTTTAATGCGCTGTACCAACTTCGCGATCAGCTACTAATAAATCAACAAGGCTTATTACAAATTGATCCTCTTGGCATTGAATTAAAACCCTGGAATGCAGCTCTCCCAGAGCTCGTCCAGACTGATTCACTTCGGAGTTATTATTTAGACTGTGCAAATTTGCCTACTGGTGAAAGCAAAGCCGCCGAGCTTTTAAGCGGTGCTATTTTACGCCTAACTGAGCAGGACAAAACGATTGCTGCACTTAAAGTGCTCGGCTTTGATAACTCTCAATTAGTGCTAGATAACAAGACAATACGAACACGTTACCGGCAACTGGTTTGCCTGCACCATCCTGATCGAGGTGGAGATAAAGACAAGCTGCAAGAGGTGCACCAAGCAATGGATATTTTAAAAGCTCAAGGTATTTATTCTGTTAAATCTGTTACAGCCTAATGGAAACATAAAGACATACTTTTAAACATATTAACCAACCACTCATTGATTTAGCTCATGTATGATTTTTTTCAAAAATCACGGAGTAGATGTATGCCCAAAGCAATTAAACACATGCTCAGCTTATCTGAAGCCAAACTAAATGCCTTTGCTCAAGCATTACCCACATCAAATAAAGCACACGAAGGATACGAGGCTATTTTTTATCTTGCACAAGCAATTGAGCATCTTGATCAACGATTAAAAGCCCTGGAACAACTGCACGGATTAGAGCGCGAAGAGCCATTTTTTAGTTAACTATTTCTAACGCCATGAGGCACATGCCCAGTAGGCACTACTTGGCGAGACTTTTCGCAATGCAATGTTTGGTCATCAAAAAAGATATCTGCACCAAACGCCTCTAGGAAAGGGGATTTATCTAAACCACCTAAAAACAGTGACTCATCTAAGCGAATCCCCCAGTCACGCAATGTACGGATAACACGCTCATGTGAAGGTGCAGAGCGTGCT
This sequence comes from Pseudomonas sp. F1_0610, assembly GCF_047470865.1. NCBI lineage: Bacteria > Pseudomonadati > Pseudomonadota > Gammaproteobacteria > Pseudomonadales > Pseudomonadaceae > Pseudomonas > Pseudomonas sp. F1_0610. Next base: position 20,257 of record NZ_JAZDRH010000001.1, on the reverse strand, counting down.
GTTACTAAGGCTGTGCGTATCGGGCAGTCTTCAAGAAAGTCGCTTTGCAACTGATTCAGTGCAGCCAAAAAGCCGCGAAAAGGACCATCAGCCAAACTAGTATGTGCTTTTTCAACTTCATTTTGCTGGAAGGCTTCTAAGCCACTTTCTTTATAAATACGCTCAGCTTCATCGGAAAATAATACTGCATCACCATCAAAAGCAATACGCAATTGCCCTGTTCCTTTGCGCTCAGCACCACCAGGCAGAATAGTAGCAGCAGCAAAGCCTGCGCTTAACGCATTGCGCACATCTTCTGCATTAGTTGATAAAAACAAATGACTATTAAATGCTTTCAAATAAGGATTGGGACTCTGCCCTCCAACAAAAGCCGCACGTTCAATATCCAACTGATAATGTTTAATTGAATTAAAAGCACGCAAACCCGTATCTGCACTATTACGCGAAACTAAAATGACCTCTACGCGTCTTTCACCTAGGCGCTTATTAATGGCTAATAATTTTTCAACTAACGAAAACGCCTCACCTTTGGTTAGAACATCATTTTCACGCTCAATCTGATAACCACAATAAGCATCAATCCCTTGCTCTTGATAGATTTGATGACTTTCACTCAAGTCAAAAAGTGCTGTAGAGGAAATAGTCAATATCAACTGAGGCGGCGTAGATTTAGTCATAATTAAGCAGGCTGTTGCGCAATAAAAGAAAGCGTTTGTAAAAGCATCTCAACTTTAGGCATAGCACAACCAACTTGCTGAGCTGCGACCAAGGGCGCGGTATAGATATTATGTAACTCTAGCGGTCGCTGATGAGTAAAGTCGTGATACATACTTGGGAAGTAGTCAGGCATTTTGTCCGTAGAAACCAGCATTTTTTCAACAAAATTATCAGGCAAACTATAACCATGAGCCATAGCGGCATTAACCACTTCATGCATCATGTCACTAATTAACTGCCGCGTTGCAGAGTTTTGCATCATCTGTCCAGTATGGGCATTTAACAAAACTGAAAGACCATTATAGGGTATGTTCCATACGAGTTTTTGCCAGCGTGCCTGTTCAATATTTGCAATCAGATGTGAATCTACATTTGCCTGATTAAACATATTAACCAGTAGCTGTGCTTGATCTTGCCCTACCTGAGGGCTAGCCGCACCACTATGATAAGCTACATTGACTCCACCATAAGCTTGATGTTCTATCACGCCTGCTGATTTACGGTGAACACAAATAAAACATAAGCCACCAAATAGCAGCAAATCATCACGCAATGAAGCACGGAGCTCATCTTCTAAACCAAAACCATTTTGTAAAAGCACCACGTTAGCATTCGTATTTGCTGCCTGATTAATGATCTTAGCCATCTGCGCATTAGCAGTAGCTTTAGTTCCTAGTAATACCCAGTCACATTTAGGCATGACACCGGCATTATCCCAAGCATTAACGTCTGCCTGCAAACAACCTAATGTTGCACTTTCTATTCTAATGCCTTGCTCTTTTACAGCCTGATACTCACTACGTAATAAAAAATGCACCTCAAAACCAGCGCGTTGTAACATTAGCCCATAAAAACCTCCTATGGCTCCTGTACCAATAATGGCCACGCGTGGCTTGACTATATTCATCATTATTCCTACCTTTAAATTAATTGCCGCGATTGCACACCCTTTACCAAGCACTTAGGCTAGAATGGCAGTATGGAGAAGTTGCTGTCTTTGGCAATTATACGTAAATCTTCTATTTATATTTTTCTAGCTAAAGTCATCGAGTTGCTTAACCCCCCGCAAGCCAGTTGACTAATTAGCAAATAAATCTATCTCATCAAAGCAGAGCTGCATAATCTCAGAGACTGATTATCGTTATCTAGATCAAAAAATATTTCAAATTGTCTATACATTGTAGCTTTAGCAGGAAAACCTGAGCTATAGTTGAAATATAGGATTATAAATACTTACCAAACCCAGTTTAGTAAGTGCAATCGCAACTAACCTAACGGAGACGCTTATGTTCCCTGAGTACCGCGATTTAATGTCCCGCTTGAAAGGCTCTCACCCTCGCTATAACGCGTTATTTGAAAAACACAACTCACTTGACCATGAAATTGCTCGCCTTGAAGGTTCCAATGGCGCAGGATACAACCAAGAAGTGGCCAAGCTAAAAAAAGAAAAGCTTGCGCTAAAAGATGAAATTTATAAAATTCTGCAAGAAGAAGCAGGTAAACATTAACTATTCATAAGGGGTAGTAGTGCTTACTACTACCCATTTTCCGATTTTCTTAAAATAGCCTTTTATTAATACAGATAAAACAGACTAAAAGGCGACTATTAAACTATTTTTTCATATTGGCTAAAATATAATCGGCTACTGCTTTGTCCGTTATAAAATCACGCAGCATTTCTTCATCCATCCGGATATATGGAATTTGACGATTATCACCTACCAGTTTGACAGCTACGATTTCATCATCAATCTGAATAATCTCTAAAGGCCCTGTTTCTACAACATTGGGTTTTTCTTTCAGCTCTTTTTTCCCAGTTTCTCGCACAGTGCGTTCAGTAATGGTTTGCGTGTAGGTTTTAGCCTTACTATCTACCTTCCAAGTGAAATGCTGAACTCCCTCTGTTTCCTCTTTCGCCTTGGTGTCATTGATATATAACCAGTCCAACCCTTTATTACCTGGAAACATTACTTTAACTAACAAAAACTCCATTGGATCATCATCCATCGAGGAGGCAGCCCATAAGCCATACAAATCAGCATCCTTAACCTGTTCTTTAAGATGCCCTCCTTCTACCACAGGCGTTGTTGTCTCTAAAAGACTGCACGCACTCAGAAGCAAGCTGAATGCCAGCAATATGCCATACTTTACTTTTTTCATATTCAAAGTCCTAGTTATTCATCGTTAAAAAAGTATGCCATAAAAAACAAACACTATACTTTTAAATTAACTTTATTGAGAAATAACTAGCATATAAACACTTACCTTCAGCCTAGCAGTACAGTTATTTATTCTTCAACACTCTGACTAAACTGCATTAGATAAGCATTTCGACGAAAAAAATCGTCTACTACTTGAGGATTATCTCTGTCTAGTAACCTTTCCGAGACCTTTCCATTTTGGATAGCATAAACACTAGGTGTGGCACCTGCCCTTTCACCTAAGATGGCTTTGAGCCCATTAAAATCAATATAGCCTCGCTCCTTAGAAAGATTTAGGTTACCTACCTGCAGACTATTGGCTTTAAGATAACTACGTAAGGCTGGTTCAAACTGACGAGAATAGCCGCAGTTATCAGAGCTAACAAAAAGGATCATATTAGCCCCTTTGTTAGACTCCTTAATTAACTGAGCTGTACTTATAGCAATAAAAGGATCTGATTTTTTTGCACTAGCTTGCCAATTGGCCGGGCTGGAGCTATGGGTTAAGTCGGTTTCGGTCTTATTATTTTTATAAGCAAAAAGTATTATTACAATACTTGCACATATCGCCCCTAAAATCTCTTTTGATGTCATACAGCCGCCCCTGTCTGCATGTATATATGCTATCTATACCCAAGCTGCCTATCGATTAAAATGAATATTAATCTGCTAATTCTTCAACAAAAATATAGCGTAGAGAAGAGCTATCAGCAGGTGGCGTACTCTCAGATTTAAGTGTTACTTTTAGCTTATACGCCCTACCTTCCTGATAGGAAAAGCCTTCAATGCCCGAGTAAGAGTTAAACCACTCGTCTTCATCTTCAAATCGCATTTTCAAGCACTTCATAGGACCAACACCTATACAATCAACAAGCTTATCTTGCACATAAACCACCCTAGTTGTTGCAACGTCTTTACTAGGTGTTTGCGCACAAGCAACTAGCGCAAGTGCAACAAAAGGCCATACAATATTTTTTTTCAACATAGGAACTCTCTTGGCGGTATGCCAACTATCGTTAAACGTATAACTGCCTTTAGCATAACAGCTAGCTATTTTCAAAAAACTGAATTAAGTCAAACAAAATCATCCAAAAAGCAGTTAATAATTATTTACATTCACTATACTTTTTTATAGTTTATAGTGAATAAAAAATTTTTTAAAAGACTAAGTGCTATTTTTATGATCCTCTACAATATTAGTCTCCCATGGTGCGCTTGAGTCAAAATCAATACCTGAGAAAATAACACCTAAATTATTTTTTGACCTAGATTTTACACTGTAATTTTCTACACTCAATAAAGTAATTTCAAGGCAGATTCAAGAGCTGAGCGCAACAGGTTTAATGAATTGATGCTAGCTCAATATTAATTCAATCTTTGACGCTTAAGCTTTTTGTAGCGAGTTCTAGAGCTACTTTCGTATTTAAATAAAATTTTATATTGCGAGAAACACTATCACTTGTTTTATAAAAATATTATTCTAAAAATAAAAATCGTATAGACTTATTAGATAAAAATAAATTATAAATAAAAATATCTTACTCACTTAAATTTTTTGAACATATAAGGAAAGCAAAATTTTATTTGGCTGCCGAAGCAGGGATCGAACCTGCGACCAAGTGATTAACAGTCACCTGCTCTACCGCTGAGCTATTCGGCAATTTCTCTATCTCAAGCTTAGCTGCTATTGACATAACGAAAATAGATTTTACGGATTTTTTGCAAAGATTCAAGAGCCTATCGCTTCCAGCTGAATAAATCTTGTTGCAATTGTAGCTTAGTAGTTTATTCAGCAAAGGTGTACATTTATTTTAATACTTAGATGAAATTAGGAATGCACAATGTTAAATATCTCTCGTTTACAAAGATTACAGCTTAAGCCCGAGATTATTGCCAGACAGAAAAAACTCTTGCGTATAGCAGCTATTATTTTTCTGTTAACGGGTATTTCCTGTCTACTTAACCCTCTACTTTCTGGTTCAATTATCGGCATTATAATTGGCGTGTCCATGCTCATTAGTGCGACTACTTTTCTTCTTGGTGTGCTGACTAATAGTTTGCTAGGTGGTCCAACAAAAATTGCTGCCACTGTACTGGCTATTGGCTATTTATTAATTGGATATATTTTCTTTACCGATCCATTAAAAGGTATGGCAGCCTTAGGTATTATTTTAGCGGTTGTTTTTATTCTGGCAGGTGTTTTACGCATCACTGCGGGTTTACAACGAATAAAAAATACCGATGGTTGGTTGCAGCTTTTATTAGGCTTAATGAACTTTTTTATTGGCTATATTCTATTTTCCTCGCCACCTGCTACTGCAGCAAGCATGATTACCTTTTTAATCGGTTTTGAGCTGCTATTTAGCGCATTCACTTTATTTAGCCTAGTCAGCGGTATAAGTGCTTTTGAAAAAGCACAAAACCAAGCAGATTAAGCTCGCTTTCAGGTACTCGCTATCTGCGAGTACCTGTTACTTTTGGCAAAATTCTTGCCATTCCTCCTCATGAAAAGCGTCAGACTGAGGATCATCAATTACCGCTTGCTCTGCAGATAATTGAGCTATTTCAGCTCCATCAACAAAAATATAAAAGCGCTTTTGCTTAAGCCAAGGTCCAGAACTGGTTTGCGCATCAAGGTTACCGCAAATCATTTGCCATTGTTCGGCTTCTGCTTTTGCTGATTTTTTACCAATAAAAGCATGATTCACCTTAATCATAGGATAGCTTTCTTGAAGCTGTGCAATAAGCTGGTCATTGGCATAGTCAATATAAGGCTTTTGTTTTTGAACTGTTGTAGAGCATGCCGCTACCCCTAATACGCTTATTAGTAGCACTATTTTCTGCACTGACATTGTGTTGCTCCCTGTATTTGAATTTTAAATACTAGTTTAAAACCTATAGCGATAGGTTAGTGTCGCTACTGCCATGTTATTACGTTCATAGAAGCCTTGCGCTTTAGTATTTTCTGCTTGCGTGGATAACTCTAAATACTCAGCTCCACGTTGTTTGCCCCAATCTAGTACCGACTCAAAGAGTGTTTGCCCTATGCCTTGGTTACGCACATTCTGGTCGATTATAAAATCTATAAGATAAACATACTGATGAGGCACTAGACACTTATACGGTAAGGTTTTTTGCAACTGCAGCACAGCAAAACCAATAATATTGGACGCTTGTACGGCAAGCAAAATATCACTATTGGGAGCCAAAATAGTCTCTTTGATAAAGCTTACATCTTGCTGTGCTTCTTGTAGATAGAATGGTTGCAATGCAGCGCCATGACAAAATAGCTGATGATATAGATACTCAATATGTTTTATATCATCTACACAAGCATAACGAATTTTTATCATATATATGTCCTAAACTATTACTTTAATAGCGCATAATGCTTAGTATTCTACTCAACAAAAATCATTTTTTTATAGTTAACATTATTAAATAGAAAAGGACGTTATCCATGTCACTGAATCAGTATATTCCTTCGTTTAAAGCCATTGAGTTTGTGCCCCTATCGGAGAACTGTACTGACAAACTTTGGCAATTTCATATAAGTCAGCAAAAAGAATTAGAACAGCGCCTTGAAACACTACAAAAAATAGCCCAAACCGACAATAACGCCGTCTATATTCTAGAAAATATGGATCAACCCGACCCTGAATTGAAAAAAGTTACGCGTGCGCATTATCAGCAATTCATTGACTGCCTTAATCTAAAATCTAATGACCTACCCAAGGTCGATTCCACAGTACTTGAAGGGCATTTTCTGTATCACTTCCTTTGCGAAGAAATAGATTTATTACATTTATTGCGCCTAACACAACTGCAAACCAACCCTGCCAAGTTTAGCCGTTATGAGTATAGCCAAATTGAACTGGGGCATTTTTTCTTTACCACTGAACTACGTCAACTAGCTGAGGCTTTTGAGCGTTTTGGCTTCCACCATGCTAAATACTATTTAGCCGAGCGTTTCTTGCATCAATCTAATACCTATGAGCTGAGTTATTATGATAATCATGAATTAGTGTGGCCCTTCTTTGCTGAGAATCTTGCATTTTTAGAAGAAGCGCTAGGTATAGGTGAGCACCATCTATTGTGTCAGTACTTTGAGCCTAACAAGCGCAGTGCTATGCGTTTACTGTGCATGCTGCCTAGGCTACCAGAGCAATTTCTACCTGTGCTAAAAAGTGATGCGCTTTCAGGTAAAAAATCAATAGCGCTGCTGGCCCAACAACGACTTAAAGATACAGCTGAAAAATATGCCTATATTGCTGAAGGCTTAGCCTCTAGCAAACAAGATGTGCGCTTAAGTATGGCGCATTGGTTAAGCACATTACATAGCCCACAAGCTCTCACCTTAATTGAACAGCAACTAAAAATAGAAAAACGCGAAACGGTGAAAGCAGTGTTACTAACAGCGCTTGAAAAACAAGGCGCGGATATTAAATACTACCTTAACCCTGATGTTTTACTCAGTGAAGCCAACAAAGGTTTAACAACTAAGCCGCCTGTCAGTATGAGCTGGTTTAATCTAGATCTTATTCATACTCTTACTTGGCAGGATGGTACTGCTGTAGCGCCAGCTATTGCGCAATGGTGGGTGGTACTTGCGGTTAAATTAAAATCCCCTTCCAGTGAAGGCTTATTACAGCGTTATCTTAATTTACTCAGCCCAGCCAGTGCTGAGCAGTTAGGGCTTTATGTACTGCACAGCTATATTCATGAGGACACACGCGGACCAAGTTATACTGAAGCCAGTATAGAGGCAGCCACACTTGCTCAGCAGGATTTTCAATATTACCAACGCCACTACTCTGCTACAGAATTGGCTAACGCTGGTATTACCTTAGAACACTGCCGACAAACACACATCAAACACATTATGCAGCGCTATGCAGGTTCTGCCAGCGATGCAAAAGGCATGCTAGCACTCATTAGCGGCATAGATGGGTTGACATTAGTACCTCTTGTGCAACGATTTACAGCACAACATTATCAACGTCGGAGTAGCATTGAAAGCCTGCTGTTGGCCTTGGCTAATAAAGATGATCTGCGTAGCATTCAATGGATTATTCATGAGGCGCGTAACAATCGTACAGCCATACTACGCAACACGGCTAACAAGCTAATACTAGCTATTGCTGAACGCAAACAATGGACTGAGTTAGAATTACAAGATCGCACTATTCCTACAGCGGGCTTAGATGAGAATGGCACTTTGACGCTAGATTATGATACTCGTCAGCTAAGCGCTAAACTCAGTGATAGTGGTGAGTTTCTACTCTATACGCCTGAAGGAAAACAACTTAAAACCTTACCTAGTGCGCGCAAGCTTGATAATCCTGAAATTATTAAAGAAACCCGCAAAACCTTCAAAGCCTTAAAAGAAGAACTTCAAGATACATTGGCTTTACAAAGCAAGCGCTTAGCCAACGCCGCCATGAATGCACGACAGTGGCTATTTAGCGATTGGCAACGTGATTATTTACAACACCCAATTATGCGTTTACTGGTTAAACGTGTGATTTGGCTAGCCACAGATGACCAGCAGAACATACAGAGTTTTCGCCCGACTGAAGATGGCTGTTTGCTGAATCTCAATGATGATGAACTAGAGCTTGCACCTGAGCAAATCATCACGATAGCTCATGCGGATCTGCTATCAATTGAGGATGCAAACGCATGGCAACAGCACTTTATCGACTACAAAACCCTCCCTTTATTTAATCAATTACACCCTGTGCTACCAGCGGATTTAGATCTTAGCCAAACGCAAGTTAATCATTTAAAAGGCACAATAACCTACTACCTAGATGCCTTTAATTATTTATCTACTCAAGATTATGAGGAAACACCCCATCTGTACAATAATTTTGAATTTACTTTAACTAACCTTGAGTACAATCTCTGTGCATCTATCACTGGTACTGTAGGATACAGCTCCTACATTCCATCAACCTTAGATAAATTACGTTTTCATCGAGTAAATGATGCTAGAGCCTTAGCTTTAGCTGAAGTTCCACGCCCTTTTTTAGCGCGCTGTTATGCTGATTATGAGCACTTATCTAGGTTAAATGATTTTCTTAGCAGTAAAGCTATCCATTAACCCTATCTAGCTGAAAATTATTTTCAGTGCATAAACGCAACAATTAACGAACAATGTTAGCTAAATACGTCACATTTCATAATACTGTTTTTAAGCTGCAACCTAGCCGTCAGATATCTGTCATATACTGGTATTTACTGATACGACACAATATGTCGCTAGACTTTGTAAACTAAGCTAACGCATTACACAATGCTGTTATTTATGGATAAAACAGGCTACAGAGCGCGCATTTTGATTTAGCACTAGCTAGCCAATTAACGAGACCAACGCATGTCAACCAATCTACAAAAAGTATACGACGAACTTATGGGCACTACTGGGTTGCTATCTAAGTTGAGCAAACTGTTTGAAGGCAAGCCAGCCGTTCAATATGAAGTACTGGTGGATGCTTTTGTGCCATTAGCGCGTATTAATGAGCAATACCCTGCCCGCATTATTGATTTCATATTACAAGGCAATGACAGCGGCATTTTGGTTGAACTTGAATCACAGCAAGACACCTTAGGCATTGTCTTAATTGATAATCCTGGATGCGTTTCGTATTGGTATAGCCACCATGACATATCTGCAAAAGAAATTCGCAAATTTATTCAAAAAACCAGCTCAGCTCGCCAACGCTTTTATACGCTGTGGAGCAAAGATTTTACCGATGAGCAAATTATTCGCTTTGCTAAAGTACTAGCAGCCATCTGTGGCGGGCGGAATACCAGCATCAGCTGCCCCCTTGTCCCTTTGTGGTTCCTCTATTTAGTGCTTGATGGCTTAAGCACTGAGTTACACAACATTAAAGATAGTCAATTTCAACAAGTACGTGGACGCTGGACAGTACAAAAGCTACATGATCTCTTAGCCAGTGAACAAAGCAATACAGCAGAGCTTGTATTAAACATGCTTTTTGACCGTCGCAATATAGACTCTCCTTACTACCTAGACCGTTTAGATCATTTCTTTAAGCTCACGGACGTAGATAGCTACATTACGCAACATATTGAATTGTTTAAACAGCTACCTAAACAACTCAGCGCACCAGGTCAAGTGTGCTTGGCACGTTTCCTAGGTAATCACAAAGATATCTGCACGCAAGTTCCAGAGCTAGTTATTAACTTGGCAACCTCCAGCCTAAAAACTGTTCGTTCTGAAGCTGAAGGCCTACTTTCTGTGTTAGATGCAGAAATTCTATTTGAGCCTCTAAAAGAAGCACTCTTTAATGGCGACAGCAAACAGCGCGTTTTTGCGGCTAACCTCATTGCCCGTAAAGCCGAAAATAAAGCACTATTAGAGCAAGCACTCGAGCAAGAAAAAACTAAAACTGTTGTCGCAGCAATAGAAAGCGCACTGGCTCGATTTGATAGCATTGATAGTGCTAGCACTATGGAGTCGCTAGAAATCCCACCTTTTGCGCCCATCGCTGAAGTGGAGTTACCAGAAGCCAAAGTCGCTGAAATTTTGCAACAAAACTACAATGAAATGCTTGAGGAAGCGCGCCTGCGTGCAGAAAGTGAAGCTCAAGAGAATGAAACCCGTGAAAAACGCCATCAATACCATTGGGCGCAAGATAACTATCGCCGCTTGAAACGAGAAAATGCCATTGATTATGCGCAGCTTGCTGCCTTTCTCAATGGTAAAGGCAATATCAGCAAGCGTTCTGGACATGACCTGCGCATTATTGAATACAAAAACCGTATTTCTAGCTTGCCTGAATACAGTGCGTTACATCATTTACGCACCCAGCTGGTTAACAGCACCGCCAAACATATTAGTCTTTGGCAGGTTTTCAGACAAGGTACAACCTTTGCTCAGTTTGACTTACGAGCAACCGCTCAAGCGTTGACGGCAGTAGGTGCGCCTAATGCAAAGCGTTTAATCGCAGACTATTTCTTATCAAGCTCTTATTACAATCCATTTGAAGATTTTAACAACAAAGATCTCGTTTGGCCGTTTTTTGCGGAAAATACAGAACTGTTAGATGAGGCATTAAAACTACGCCCGAGCCAAAATAACAATCAAAATCGCTATTACGAGTTTTCTGAAGCCTGTGCTATTCAGATTTTAGAACAGTTCCCAAGTTTGCCTGCACACTATGTACCACGCATTTTAGAGCTGGCATTAGGCGAAGGGAAATCCTTACGCCCTATCGCTCAGGCAACCTTAGAAAGCATTCCTAATATTCATTTACGTGCTGAAGAAGCGCTAGCCTCTAGCAAGCAAGAAATTCGCATTACTGCTGCGGAATGGCTAGCCCGTTTGAACCAGCCGTCCTCCTGTGTAGCGCTCAATGTGGCGCTGAAAAAAGAAAAGCGCGAAACGGTACGCGCGGCTTTGCTTACGGCATTAGAAGCACTAGGGGAAGATATTAGCGCCTATTTAAGCCCTAAAGTATTACAGCAAGAAGCTGAAACGGGTCTAAAAGCTAAATTACCAACCAGCTTTGCATGGTTTGATTTTTCACTTATTCCAGCGCTTACATGGGAAAATGGCAAGGCTGTTGCGCCCGCTATTATTCAATGGTGGATTGTACTGGCAGTAAAACTCAAAGATCCTTCAGGAAATGCGCTATTACAACGCTATGTTGGCTTGCTCAGTAAAGACAGCCAGAAAAAACTCGGTAGCTTCTTGCTGCACACTTTCATTGCGCAGGATACGCGTCACCCTAGCCTAGAAGAAGCCATGGCAGAAGCGCAACAAAGTGCTCCTCAGCGCTTAGCTAACTACCAAAGTGGTTTTAAACGCTACCCTGAATACTATGCAAAATACGAACATTTCACCTTAGAAGATACGATAGAAGAAATTAAGCGTGAAGTGCTAAGTCGCTACCTTGGCTCAGCAACGTCAGACAAAGGCATGCTAGCGCTATGCTCAGGCATTGAAGGCCATGTTGCAGTAACGGCTGTACGCCAATTTATGCGTGACCACTACCCACGTTATAACCAAATTATGGCAATGCTAATGGGGATTGGTAACAGCAATGATCCATTGATTATTCAATTGTTATTATCTATATCCCGCCGTTATCGCACTAACGCAGTACAAGAAAAAGCTCGTGAACTAATTACTGCTATTGCCCAACGCAATGGCTGGACTCCTGATGAACTGGCCGATCGAACCATTCCAACAGCAGGTATGGATGAAACAGGTGTTATTAGCCTAGATTATGGTGAGCGTGTATTTACTGCACGCATGGATGATAAATACAAATTTGTCTTACTTAATCCAGAAGGCAAAGAAATTAAAGCCTTACCTGAACCACGGAAAACAGAAGACGCTGACTTAGTCAAAGACGCTAAAAAGCTACTTTCCAATAGCAAAAAAGAGCTTAAGCAAGTCATTGAGTTACAAAGTGCACGCTTATTTGAAGCCATGTGCGCTGAGCGTTTGTGGTCAGCGGCTGACTGGAAAGAATACCTTTTCGCACACCCAGTTATGAATCCGTTAATTCAACGCTTAGTTTGGTTAGAAGTAGATACTGACGGCAATCTGCTTACGAGCTTTCGTCCAACAGAGGACGGCAGCCTTATCAATGTAGAGGATGATGAGGTTGAACTCGCCGAAAATAGCCAACTAAAACTAGCTCATGCAGCCTTACTAGAGGCTGAATTGAGCAAAGCATGGTTAGCACATTTTAAAGACTACAAAGTGAAGCCTTTATTTGCGCAGATGATCAATAGCATTCCAGATATCAGTAAAAATACTACTGGCCTCATTGAGGATCGTAAAGGCTGGGTTACAGACACCTTTACCTTACGTGGCGTGCTAACCAAAATGGGCTATAAACGCTCAGACGCAGAAGATGCTGGCAGTTTTGACCATTACAGCAAAGCCTTTGATAGCCTTGGTTTGTATATCAATATTCATTTCAGTGGTAGCTATGTGCCTGAAGAGAATATTCCAGCCGTTCTGTACAGCCTAAGTTTTGCCAATGGCCGCTCATGGAGCGCTCAAGAAGTAGCCTTGAAGGACATCCCACCTATTCTGCTCGCCGAAGGCTATGCCGACTACCTTGCAGTAGCCGCTGCCTGTGGCGGATTTGATCCTGAATGGAAAAAGAAAGGGCTTTGGTAATAGCCAACAACAGTGCAGCGCTTAGTGCCTGCACTGTTTTTTATTAATTCTATTAACAGCATAAGGCGTGCTCAATGAGCAATAAGCTACTATGGGTGGCTCGCCAAATTATGGCTGTTTTCGTTGTGTTTAGGAGCCAGCATGAGCAACAAGCCACAGGTCATTCGTGATAGCGCTGAAAATCGTTTTGCCGATGAGTTAAAACGTCTAACGAAAGCCGATACAGATAACCCTAAACCTGCAGGTTGGCTGCGTTCACCTCGCGCCGTACGTCAATTTATCTTAGGTGATGAACAGCTTAACATCAGCCGCAAATTCTATGGTGATGACGCCTTAGTAGATCGCGCTATAGTAACTTTGCTCGGCAAACAAGGCTTAATGCTGGTGGGTGAACCTGGTACCGCAAAATCCATGCTCTCAGAATTATTCGCAGCGGCTATTAGTGGCGACTCTAACCTAACCATACAAGGCACAGCAGGCACTACGGAAGATCACATTAAGTATTCGTGGAACTATGCACTCTTGCTCGCCGAAGGCCCGACAGAGCGTGCACTGGTTGGCTCACCAATCTACCAAGGCATGCTGCAAGGTAAAATTGTGCGCTTTGAAGAGATTACTCGTTGCCCACCTGAAATTCAGGACGTCTTAGTTTCCTTAATGTCAGAAAAACAATTAATGATTCCAGAAATGGGTGAAGGCGCACGCGTAAGTGCAAAACCAGGGTTTAACCTAATTGGCACTGCTAACTTGCGCGACCGTGGTGTGCATGAAATGTCATCGGCGTTAAAACGTCGCTTTAACTTCGAAACAGTAAAAGCCATTAGCGATCCACAATTTGAAATGGAACTTATCACCTTGCAGTTGGCGCGTGACTTAGGTGAGCTCGCACCACAAATACAGATTCCAACCAATGTTATTGAGCTATTAGTAACAACCTTCCAAGAATTGCGTAGTGGCAATACCCAAGAAGGCGCCAGCTTAAAAACGCCGGATGCAGTAATGTCTACCGCAGAAGCAGTGAATATCGCCCATGCTGCCGCTCTTGAAGCCTACTATTTAGGTGATAAAACCTTAACCGGTGGCGCTATTGCCCGCCAGCTCATTGGCGTTGTGTTAAAGGACAACCCTGATGATATTAAGCGCATGCGTTTTTATATGGATAACGTCGCCCGTGAGCGCGCACGTAAAGACGAGCAATGGAGCTCATTTTTTGAAGCCTCAAAAGCCTTCTGGAAATAATAGCGCCTATGTCTACGCCCATTCTTGAGCAGTTGCCTGATCGACTGGCACAGGCTTTAAACAGTATTGAAGCCTTAGCCCAAGCACATATTTACTTTGCGCCAGTGCGCCATCATAGCCCAGCGTGCGCCTTTGCTGTTCGTAACCAGATTGAGCAGCTTAAACCTACGCATATTTTAATTGAGGCGCCAAACAGCTTTAACTCGCTGATTCCTGACCTTCTCAGCGAAGAAAGCAGTCCGCCGTTAGCCATTTTAGGACAAACCTTAGTACAACTACCAACAATAGAAGGCGAAGAAAAACCTGAGCCTATTCTGCGTTCGGCTTTTTATCCGTTTTGCGAGTATTCTCCCGAATGGCAAGCACTACGCCAAGGGCACCTACATAAAGCTCAACTCAGCTTTATTGACTTATCTTGGAGCGAACAAGTCGCACTGGAAGTGGCTAAGCTAGAAGAGGAAACACGGGCCTCTAGTGAGCCCTCATTACAAAGCAACAACTTGCAAGCTGAGCGTTACTTGGCACATAGCCGTTATATTCAACGAATGGCGCAAAAGCTCTTTTGTCGTGACCATGACGATCTTTGGGAGCACCTTTTTGAATTACGTACCTTAGGTCAATTAAAGGACTGGCAAGCATTCTTTCAAGACACCTTTGCGTGGTGCGCTATGGCACGTTTAGATTACGAGCCACAAGTATTAGACGCTGAGGGTTCTAGCCAGCGCGAAGCCCACATGCTGATCTGTATCCAGCAGATTAAACAGCAACACAAAGACGCTCGCATTTTGGTAGTCACTGGCGGATTTCATACCTTAGCGTTAGTTGAGCAGCTATGGCAGAAAAACACCCTTACCTGTGCCTCTAAAAGTCAGCTCAGCACCTTTGAAAAACAGCAGCGCACTGCGCAAAATGATCAAGCGTGGCTTATTCGTTATAGTTTTGATCGCTTAGATGCACTTAACGGCTATGCTTCTGGTATGCCTTCGCCACAGTTTTATCAAGAACGCTGGCAAGCAATGCTGAAACAAGAAGCAGAGCAGCCTAACAGTTGCACACAAAGCATGCGTGAACAGAACAGTTTGCAATTTCTATCAAAAATCGCGCAACAATTACGTCATGAACACTTTGACGATGCCCCAAACTTTACCGCCTTGCGCAGTGCCTATGAACAAGCCATTGGTTTAGCTTCTTTACGTAACCATCAAGGGCCGAGTCGTTACGATTTACTGGATGGACTCCAAACAGGCTTTCTCAAAGGCAGTATAGATACTACGCAAGCTCAGTTATGGAGCAAAATTCGTCAAAGCTTTACTGGTTTTGCTTTAGGTCGTATTCCTAAATCCAGTGCAACACCTCCTTTGGTGAACGAAGTTTATCAAAAAGCCCAAAAATTTCGTTTTAAACTGGAAGATACGCTCAGTAAAAATAGCCAACTGGATATTTATCGTAAAGATAGCCATCGCGAACGTAGCCGCTTTTTGCATTTACTGGCCTTTATCAACACTGGTTTTGCTCAAAAAATCGACGGTCCTGACTTTGTTAATGGCCACCGTTTGGATATTTTATTTGAGGAATGGCAGTACGCATGGACGCCTTCAGTCGAGGCGCGTTTAATTGAATTATCAGAACAAGGCACACAACTTGAACAGGTTGCTTTAAAACAACTCTACGCGCAAGAACAAGCATTGGAGCAGCAAGGCTTTGGACGCTCAAGTGCGCAAGCGGTACATCTTTTAGTACAGGCGGCGTTAATGGGGCTGAATAACCGAGTAACCCAATTAGCCTCAAAATTGGCTGTGTATATTGAGCAAGATGCCAAGTTAGACTCCTTAGTAAACTGCGGGCACCGTCTATTATATCTATGGCGCGGACGCGAGTTTTTAGGCTTAGCCAACCAAACCGCTTTGCCATTATTATTAGAAGCCATACAGCCTCAAACACTATTTTATCTAGATCAAATTATTCCAGCAGAGAGCGATCAGCAAGAACAAGCCCTTAGTTGCTTATTGTCACTTCGTGAGCTAGTTAAGTTAATGCCTGAACCGCTTTCAACCTTAGCTCATCAACAGGCGTTTTATCAGCAATTAGCACGCTTACGCCCACAGATGCAGACAACTACTTTAATTAGTGGCGCGGTTGATGCCATGCGTTTTATTGATGGCTATTTAACAGAACAAGAACTAGAGCAAGCACTACATGCCACCTTCTCGTTAGGTGCTGATAATGATCTAGCCATAGCCTATTTTATTGGTGTTATGCGAACGGCACCTGAGCTGATAGTGCAAACCTCATTGCTCCTTAATGTACTCGATGAGCTACTAATGGATTGGGATCAAGAGCGTTTTATTAGCCTACTTCCTGACTTACGCTTTGCATTTAGCCAGTTAACCCCGAAACAAAACGCTGTATTAGCTGAGCGCATTGCCAAAAAATATGCACTCAATGAACAGCAAATAGCGACTACTTTTAGCAGCTTCACCCAACAAGATATGCTTGAAGGAGCCGCGTTAGATCATCAGTTAAACCAGTATTTGCAACGTAATCATTTAACTCAGTGGTTTGCTGGAGAACAGTCATGAGTGATGAAAACCAACCAGACATCCTCGCCCATGCTCGCCGCTGGCGACTTATTTTAGGCAAATATGCTGATAAAAACTTAGGGCAAGCCCAGTTTGGCCAAGAAGATATGCGCCTTGATCGTACCCTAAGCTATCTTTACAACCGTGAGTATGAACGCCGCGGCATGCGTACCGAAGGTCCTAAAGGCGAAGGTAGTGATGATGTTTCAGTCTTTAATGCAGTTAACTGGTTAAGCCAAGCGCGCAAACTTTTTCCACAAAGCACTTTTGAACGGATGCAAACACAGGCTTTAGAACGTTACCAAATTGATGGCCTATTGCGCGACCCCAATGCCATTCGCAATCTTTCACCTACGCCTGATACCGCCCGCTTATTACTTAATATGCGTGGGCGTATGAGTGCTGAAATGAAAGAAGCCATTAGGGAACTCATCAGCAAAGTAGTAGAAGAAATTCTACGCCGCCTAAAAACCCAATTTAAAAATACCATTACAGGTAGACGTAACCGTTTCCGTCGCTCCCCCATTGCCAATAGTCAAAACTTTGATTGGCGTGCCACCATTGCTGCAAACTTAAAAAATTTTGATTCTGAGCGTCAGCAGCTTGTCATTCAAAACCCCATTTTCAACTCTCGCATGCAAAGTCACTTTCCGTGGGATATTGTGCTGTGCGTTGACCAAAGTGGTTCTATGGATTCTTCTATTATGTACGCTGCGGTCTGTGCCAGCATTCTAGCTGGATTACCTGCTGTTAACGTGCATTTGGTGGTGTTTGACACCCAAGTTGTCGACCTTTCACATATGGCGCATGATCCTGTTGAAGTGCTAATGACAGTCCAACTAGGCGGCGGCACCTATATTGGTAAAGCCTTGCAGTATTGCGAAACTAAAATCAGCAATCCCAGCCGTACCATAGTGGCGTTAATCAGTGACTTTGCTGAAGGTGGTTCACTCAACGAGTTTTACAGTACAGTCGCACGGATGCACACGAATAAGGTCAAGCTCCTTGGTTTAGCAGCACTCAACGATAACGCACAACCAGAATACGATATGCAAATTGCACAGAAACTATCTAATTTAGGCATGCAAGTGGCTGCTTTAACGCCAGAGCATTTTGCCCAATGGTTGTCGGAGGTGATGCAATGAGCTGGCAAAGTATTTACCACAGCTACGATGAAGATGCGCTCTGTGTGTTCGCCAACCCAGGTTTACTACGCCGCGCCCGTAAAGACGTTGAAAGTGACAAAGTCAGCCTTGATCAAGAAAGCCCTGAACAAGGCCAGTTCACCAGTGATGGGCAACAGGTGTGCCTGCCAACTACAGGTATTCAACAGGCTACATGCAGCTGCCCTGCCACCAGTGCTTGCAAGCATATTTTGGCGGCTATTTTATGGCTACATAGCAATAACAGCAGCGCCCCAACGGAAGACAACACAGCAGATACAACCAGTATTGATCCGCTAGCCGATTTATTAAGTTTAAATAGCGCTCAACTTTGCAAAAACGTGGGTATTAGTAATGTACGGACGGCCTATCAGTTTTTTCAAGCTTGGCAAGAACAACAAGTACTGGTAACTGTTGCTGGTAGCCAATTAAAAATTACCTTGCCTGAGTTTGACGAACCTATTATCTACCTTGCTCAAGGCGGCTTTTCGGGAATTATTTCAGACTTACCCAGCAAACAAAAACACGCTCTGCATTTAGCTGCAGTTGCCTATTTATTTGCGCAAAACCAGCAGGAATGGCAATGGCCTGAAACAGCTATTCCAGAAGACAAACAAAACCAACCTTTAACCAGCGATGAGTTAGCATTAGTTAACCATATTGAGCTGCACTTGAATGAACTGCTCGCTCAGGGGTTATCCCATGTTAGCCAAAGCAGTGCGCGACAACTGCATATGCTGAATATGTCGGCCCGCGCAGAAGGACTGCCACGCTTAGCCGCGCTATTACGCAATCTCAGTCAGCACGTACAACAACTGGCGAACCGACATTTTGCAACCGACGAACGTGAGACCTTGTTTCTAATGGCGCGTATAGCAGCACACTTACAAAGCTTAAAACAAGCCGATGTAGACACGCTCAGCCTACTACGCAAACGTAGCCGTCGCAGCTATCAAACTCAGGATCAAGCGCTTAACCTTACACCTTTAGGTGCTAGCTGGTGGAGCAGCAAAACAGGGGCTCACGGTGCTACTTTTCACTTTTGGGATAACGACAACCTTGAATGGCTTGAATGTACTAATGCCCGCACCAACAATATGGATAGCAGCTTTACACGGTTAAATGTATGGGAAAGCTTAGCACTCTGGCAGCAAACGCCTGATCGTTTAATAATGCAGCCCTTTACCCTAGAAAAACCACGTTTATCTGAAGATAACAAATTAGCCTTTAATGCTGATAGCCGTGCTATTGCAAAAGAACCACTCAACTCGACCAGCTATGAACAACTAAAAAATCAGCTTGGTTTCACTAATTTTTCTCAGCTTAAGCAGTATGTGAATCAACAAAACAGCAGTGAAGAAGGCATGCCTTTTACCTTGCTATTACACATTACGAGCTACGAAGAGGCCTACCTTGACGAAGTAGAACAATGCATTGTCTGGCCTGTTAAAGACCCCCAAGGCAATACCGCTTTTTTACGTTTATTCTGGGACGAACATAGCCAGTTACGTATTGAGAAATTAGAACAAGTCCTGAAAAAACAGCCTAAAGTACGCGCTGTATTAATCAGCCCTAATCAGCAAGATCAGCATTTGGAGTTCTCACCTTTTAGTCTGTTAATTGAGGACGAAAAAACAGGGCATATCAAACCTTTATGCCTTGACTTTGAACTACCTAAACGTTTTATTAGCCGATTAAAAGGCAACTTTGTTAACCGTATTATTGAATACGTAAAACATAAAAAACGACTTGTACAAAGCAGCTATAGCCAACCAAGTATTAGTCAGCGTATTACTCGACCGTTGCTAGATTGCTTAGAAGCACAAGCGTGCACAGGACGTAAAGTATTTACTCAAGAACAAAAAGATACCCTAACCCAATGTAAAGAAGATGCTGAACAGTTAGGGTTAACAACACTCGTCAACAGCTTGGAGCAACTTTACAACCAGCAACGCCCCATCCTCCCGCAACTTCTGCGCACTGTCTATTTGTGCTATGTCATGCAACAAATGCAGTGCTCAGTACCTATTGCGTTGGCGGAATAAATCACACAGGAAGCTAGTTTTTAAGCACTAAGTGCATTGGTATCTGAAGGAATGACTGAAAAAGATATTAAAAAGAAAACCAGATTGTAATGGAAAATAAAATGCCAGAGTTATCAAAAAAAATTCAACTTAAAATAATTAACAT